>JAZOSS010000084.1:0-7468 GCA_045657205.1 Eubacteriales bacterium | reverse complement strand
AACATAATCAAAAGTATGAAGTCGAAGGGGTTTTCCTCCTGATGATATAAAGCGAAGAAAACAGCGGTTTTTGATAATTGCCCCTGCCTATGAGCGGGAGATAAAAAGGTGGGAGGTGCGAAGCACAACTCGCCGCAGGCGAACATCACGCGGCGAAGCCGTGCATCACTTACCGCAGGTAAACATCACTTAGCGAAGCTATACTTCACTTTTTTAACTGCATATACCTTCTTCCGCGTAGAAAACAGAACCGCAAATCATTCAAAAAACTACGATACAAAACAAAAAAAAGAAAGGAATTATATAATAAATGGCAATTACAAATTTTATACCCACAGTGTGGAGCGAAACTCTTTACAGAGAGCTTGAAAAAGAATATATAGGCGTAAAAAACTGTTCAAGAGAATTTGAAGGTGACATCAAAAATATGGGTGACACGGTAAGAATTCTCGGTGTGAACCCCATCTCCGTATTCAACTACACCAAAAACACGGATATTGAAACCCTCACAGAGGTATCCGACAATTCCCGCACGCTCACCATCGACAGAGCAAAGGCGTTCAACTTCATCATTGACGATATCGCCTTGGCGCAGGCTGCCCCCAATCTTATGAAAGAGGCTATGAGAGTTGCCGCAAGTGCTCTTTCAAACGAAGCTGACAAGTACATCTATTCCCTTTACACGAGCATAACAGACGCCAACACCATTCAGGAAGCAGGTCTTAAATCAAGCGATATGCTCGACTTTTTGCTTGCAGCACAGGAAAAGATGCTTGAAAGAAACGTGCCCGGAAACGAGGAGATCATCCTTGAAGTATCCCCTGCCGTTGCTTCAAGAATACTCAAGGCGAAGATCCTCACGGGAACTTCAAACGAACAGAGTCTTGACAAGGGCTGTATCGGTTCTTTCCTCGGCTTCAAGATCTACGTTTCAACAAACGTGCAGAGATCGACAGAAAACAGCACGACGTATTACCAGTGCTTCGCAAGAACGAAGCGTGCCATCGCCTTTGCAGAGCAGATAAACGAGGTTGAGGCTTACCGCCCCGAAAAGCGTTTTGCAGATGCCGTCAAGGGCTTGCACCTTTACGGCGCAAAGATCATATACCCCTCTGAATTGCTCCTTTTGAGCATCAACCTCGGCGAAGAAACGGCTGAATAATGAAGTGCGGCGACGTTTTTGATCTCACCGCAGCATACATAGGCGAGGATTCAAAAGCTTGTGACTTCACAGAGCTCGGGCGGCGTTTGCCGCCCATGCTCGGCGCGGTCATAACAGAGCACATTCCGCTTGATAAGATACTGACGAACAGCGAAACACCGTACCCGTCAATGGGACAGATATCGTCGGAAGACGACGTCTTCCCTCTTTGCGACGAATGTGCCGTACTTTGCGCCCTGCGGCTCGGTATGCTGCTTATTGCCGATGAAAACCCTCAGCTTGCATCCTTCCTGTCCTCGGAATATACGCGCGTGCGCGCATCGTCTCTTTCCGCACTGAGTGCTTACAAGCACAGCATAAAGGACGTATATCCGGGGCTTTTATGAAAGGAGTGATCTTTTGGCATTTTTTAAAAAAAGTCCGTCTTTTCTTATGAACGTATCATCCTTTGACGGGATCGACTGCACGAAAAAGGTCACAAGCTCCATTTCATCGGCTGAATATATGCGTAATTTCCGAATAACGGAAAACGGCAAGCTGAAAAAAAGATACGGATACAAAAAGCTCTTTACTCTTGAAGGTGCGAAGGACGTTTATTTGTCGGATAATATCGTTTTTTACCGTAACGGCAGAACGCTCAACGCATATAATATCGGTGTAGGTATAGTTGCATCATACGAGCTTGACTATGCGAAAAGCACGGTTTATTTCACCTTTGCATCCGACGTTTATGCCGTATGTGAAGATGAGATCATCATATACCGTAACGGTAACTTTTTTAAAGGTGAGCCATACGTACCAACACTTGCCGTGACGTGTCCGCCGAGCGGCGGCGGTGCTTTGCACGAGTCGCTCAACCTGCTTTGCAACAGAGCCTCTTTATCGTATTCACCCGACGGAAATTCGGACGTCTATCAGCTTCCGTCGTACGCCGTGTCGGTCGTTTCGGTTTTTGAAAACGGATACAGAGTACCCCCTGCAAGCTACACGTTTGACAGCTTTGAAAAGACCGTAAAATTCAACTATGTGCCTGCAGGCGGTGTGTCAGACAGTCTTAAAATAACCTTTCAGCTGTCGGGGCTTGACGTTGAAACGGATTTTTTGAAAAACCGCAGCTTTTGCGTTTACGGCGGTAATTTTGACAGCCGTATTTTCGCCTACGGCGGTGACAACGTCATATACTATTCGGACATAACCGAAAAAGGATCAGACGTACTTTACTTTCCATCGGAAAACTACATAAAGGTCGGTGACGGCACGTTCGACGTAACGTCCCTCGTCCGCCACTACTCGACCCTTGCCGTATTTACCGAAGGCGATGCCTGGTACATTTCCCCGTCAAGCGTTGATTACGACGGATATGAAAAGCCGTCCTTTCCCATATATCCTCTCAACGGGAAAGTCGGTGCGGTAAGGCAGGGCGGCGTACTTATTGACAACTCTCCTCTGACAGTCAACTCCGACGGCGTTTATCTCTGGCGTGCAAGCAACGTGCGTGACGAAAGAAACGCCGAATGTATATCCGAAAAAGTCGAACCGCTTTTGCGCCGTGACTTTCTTAAGCGTGCCCGTGTTTTCGACAACGAAGCGAAAAAAGAGGTCTGGATATACGGTTCGGGGCTTGTTGCGGTATACAACTACTCCCTCAAAGTGTGGTATTTTTTCGACGGAATAGATGCCGACGAAATGTTTTCTTACAACGGCGAGGTGCTTTTCGTAAAAGGAGAAAGCATCTATCTGTTCGATCCCGACGTATATACCGACGACGGAAAAGCCTACAAAGCGATCTGGCAAAGCGGCTTTGCAAACTTCGGCAAGGTCGATAAAAAAAGGCTTTATATGCTATATGCATCGCTCATTCCCGAGTCATCAAGCAGTATAAAAATAACTCTCGTGCCGAACAGCGGCGAGAGAATAACAGTCGGAGAAAACGGAGAGTTTTCAAACGAAGTATTAGACTTCTCCTGTATAGATTTTTCAGACTTTACTTTTGAATGTGAGGGAAGACCTACGTTTACACGACACAGAATAAGACTGCGCCGTTTCGACAGCGTACGGCTGATAATCGAAAATTCACAACCGAACGGCAGAGCGACGGTCGAAAGGGTGGTACTCCGATGATGACACCCGATATGACACCTCTTGCCGTTGAAAGGCACGAAGCGCAGATAAAATCCTTACAGCATCAGATAGATGACGTAAAGGAGGTTACAAAGGAAATAAAAACGATGAGCAAAACGCTCATCGTACTTACAGAGGAGCTGAAGCACACAAACGACACCCTGCGTTTTCACGAAGGGCGGATAAATTCTCTGGAGCTTACCCCGAAAACGAGGTGGAACACCGTGGTAAATGCCGCACTCACCGCCATTGTATCGGGTGCTGTCGGATACGCTTTGGCTCATTTAATAAACTTTTGAAAGGACGGTGGTACAACACTTGGAACTTAACGATTTTTTCACCTGGGGAATGCTTGCAAGCTTTTCGGGTGCAACCATTGCCGTGGCGGTGCTTACGCAGTTTTTTAAAGGACTTTTCGACAAGCTTCCTTTCCACGTACCGACAAGGGCGGTGTCTTACGTATTTTCCCTTACCGTACTGCTTTTATCATCTTATTTTACAAGCAAAGGCGGAGTCGGCACGTATATTTTATGTTTCATAAACGCAGCACTCGTTTCTCTTACATCAAACGGTGCTTACGACCTTGTAAGATCTGTTTTACCGGGAGGGTACAATGATAAAAATAACACTTGACCCGGGACACGGCGAATACGAAAACAGAGGTATTTATTCCGATTATTACGAAGGCAGGACGATGTTTGCCTTAGCGGGATATCTGAAGCAGGAGCTTGAAAAATACGGTGCTTCAGTCACCGTTACAAAGAACAAGGCAAGTGACGATCCATCGCTTGCCGAGCGTGGAAACACAGCCGTATCAAACGGCTCGGTGCTTTTCATATCGCTTCATTCAAATGCATCATCAAGTGAGCGTGCCTGCGGTGTATCGTCTTTTTATTCCGTAAAGCTTCCCGAAAGCCGTGAGCTTTTAAGCCGTATAAGCGACGCCGTCGTATCAGTTATGAACGAAAAAACGGGCGTAACTTACAAACGCGGCGTTATGACAAGAACGTACGAAACGGCAGGTGTCACTTACGACTATTACGGAGTAATAAGAAATTCCGCAAAGGGCAGCGTCAAATATTCCTACATCATCGAACACGGCTTTCACACAAATGAAAAAGAATGTCTTTTTCTTATAAACGATGAAAATTTAAAGCTCATCGCCGAAGCCGAGGCGGCGGCAATAGCCGAATATTTCGCCTTATCAAAGGAAGAAGACGAAAAAAAGACCGTTTACACGGTACAAAAGGGCGACACTCTTTCAAAGATCGCAGAAAAATTTGAAAAAAGCGTTTCTGCCATCGCAAAGGAAAACGGTATTGACGACGTCAATTTGATATTCATCGGACAAAAGCTCATAATACCCGAAGAAAGCGAAGCTTTTTCCATCGGTGACACAGTCAGAATAAAAGACGGTGTGATAACGTACTTTCCGAACGGAAACCCTTTTCCCTTCTGGGTACGCGATTACGACTACGTAATTATGAAAACACGCGATGCAAGCGGTAAAAAGGTTTACCGAGGAGGGGACGAATGTATCCTGCTCGGTGAAAGAGTTGACAGAAAAACAGGGCAGCAATTCGGCAAGATACGCTCCTGGTGCAGTGTCAACTACATAGATAAAATAAAGTGAAAGGAAAATAAAATTTGGGAATTTCAACATTTGATGAAGATCTTAACATAATTTCAGCCCTTCCGACCTGCCCTACTGCCCCCGAATACACGGCGGACGAAATAAAAAGCAAGTTTGACGAGGGCGGAAAGAAAATAAAAGAATATATAAATTCGACTCTCGTTCCGCAGATACTTGATGAAATATCAAACACAGTCCTCGGCGACGGTGCATACAGATATATTCCGTGCAAGACGCTTTTGAAGCAGTACACCTCAGCAGGTGAATACACGTTCAACACGAAAGACTATCCCTCGTTTACGGGTGTGTACGACATCGTTCTCGTCGGAGGTGGCGGCGGCGGTTACAACGGCACGGAAAGATACGGCGGAGGAGGCGGTGCCGTAACACAGCTCATCGGTCAGACACTTGTCGGATCGTATACAATATGCGTCGGGGCAGGAGGTGCACCCGGCACCGACTTTCTGGCGCACGACGGCGAAAGCTCATACATAACGAACAGCGGAGAGGATATGGAGCTTTACGTTTACGCTGCGGGAGGAGAAGGGGCTGACGCCTCAACGCCGTGCGCCAGAGGCGGCGGCATCGGCGCAACCGACGCCGTATGTGACACAGCTTCGCTTGCTTACGGCAAGGGTGGCGACAGCATCGGCTACGGTATCGGGGCAAAAGGCGCCGCCATTGACGACAGCATAAAATACCCGACCGGATACGGCGGAGGCGGCTGGGGTCCCGTCAGCGGAAAATGCGGCACGGTGCTTATATACGGATACGTAAGACAGGAGGTATAAATGTCATCTTACAACAGAAACACTAAATCATACGAAAGCTACGAGATGCTCTCAAAGCTTTTGAATACGGACAAAAAGGAAAATATCGACGTTGTGTACGACACGCTCAAAAGGCTGACGGAAAGCTCATACCAAGGCAGTCTTGCAGAAAATGAGGCGCAGTACGCAAAGGCGAGGGACACGCTTTCGCAAAACAGAGCGAAGGCGGATAAATATCTGAACTATTTTGTAACGGAGGGCGGCTATGCAAACAGCGGAGTTGCAACGGATGCACGCATCAAGCAGGAGCTTAACTACGAAAGCAACGTAAGCGATCTCAATTCAGAACAGCTCGCATCCAAAAGCGAGCTTGAACGAAGCAAGGAAGAAAGACTTGCCGAAATAGAGTCGGAGCGTGCAAAAGCGCAGGCGGAAGCCGATTCGGAGCTTGCCGAATCCGTTTACAAAAACGAACAGCTCAAGCTTCAGGAAAAACAGCTTGAGCAGGACAACTACTGGAAGAAAAAGCAGTACGAGCTTGACAGACAGAGCTCGGGGGCGGGCGGTGCCTCGGGTTCAAGCACGGCTTACAACGCGGTTATGTATAACGATACTATGGCAAAATTCGGAAACTGCAAAACGGCAGACGAGATGCAGGCGATGTATGATTCGCTCGTCGGTGCAAATTCGACAGCCGCGCAGGGTGTTTACGGAGGCTATTATTCAAAGCTCATCACGGAAATGAGAGAAGCAATTCTCCAAAAGCGTGCAGAGGAAACACACGACAGCAACGTACGCGAGATATGCACAAAGATGACGGAATACGGCAAATCTCCCAACACCATATTCGTAAGCTTGTACAGACAGGCTCTGACGGACGAAAATTCTCCTTATACAAAGGAAGAGGTTGAAGAAGCGTATAAAAGAGTCGTCGCAATGATGAAATGATCTTTAAATAAAAAATCTGTAATTCGGGCGGAAAGGTAAAGATCTTTTCAAAAAAGACACTCTCCAATTTAAAAATATCGGCTCATTTCATCTTGAGCCGATATTTTTCTGCAGTCACATCTTATTACGATTTGCACACAAAACACACAATGTACCCTTTCTCACATTGTCGGGACAGAAGTCCTCGGCTGTCATTAAATATACCGCAAATAAATATTTGTGCAAACTTCACAAAAACATCTGTTTTTTTTCGTGAATATTGATGATTTTTTTCCATTTACAGTATAGACACAATTTATCAACATTAATTTGCTATGATCAGTACGTATGTTGTGGTTGTATACCACATATTTGAATTGCCGTTACGTTACGGCTAAAAAAACAGAAAGAAGGGAAAAAATGAAAAGAAAAATCTTTTTAAGAGCATCTGTGTTACTGCTTATTCTTGCGGTTCTTCTCCCGTCTGTCTTTGCAGCGACTGAGATCATATCAGATGTTGCATTGACACTTGACGAGGTCATGGCAGAAAGAACAGGATCTATGTCTTTGATGTCCGGTGCTCCGGCTGAAATATCGGGAAACGTTTTAAGATACGTTCCCGCTGAGGCTATTTGTTCGGAAGTTCTTGCATATTTCTCGGATGATTCGTGCTATATGCTCACCCCCGAAGGCGAAAAGGTACACACAATATCACGTATCGGTACGGGTTATATCGTAACAAACGGTATTGACTCATATGTAATTGCTGTCAAGGGTGATGTTGACGGTGATACGTACGTTACGGGTAAAGACGTTGTACGTGCAAGAAAGCTTATTGAAGATAATAAATTTTCA
>JAZOSS010000083.1:0-8130 GCA_045657205.1 Eubacteriales bacterium | reverse complement strand
TTCTTCGGTCACAAAAACGAATATGTAGAAACAAAAAGAGATTTTCTGCATCATGTTAGCCCAACAAAACCGTATTGCTATGAGGTTACGATTGTCGTATACGTTTGCTCAAGATGCGGTGAATATACCCTTGAGGAAACGAGCCGAAAAGAAAGTAACTGCTGTAGCTGATAAAAAGCATTAATTGTTTTGGATTCTTCATGAAAAAAATCTCTCCCGACATATGCAGTCGGGAGAGATTTTTTTATTCTGTTCTGAGTGCTACGACAGGATCTTTTTTAGCAGCGCTTCGTGACGGAATTATACCCGAAATAAGAGTTAAGAAAACACTTATTACAACGAGTATGACTGCCGCCGCTATGGGAAGCTGTGCGGAAAGCGTGCTTATTCCCGTGACGTGATGCAATATAAGATTTATCGGTATGCAAAGCAGATACGTTATAAGCACCCCTAAAAGTCCCGAGGTGAAGCCTATTATTACAGTTTCTGCATTGAACATACTTGAAACATTTTTCTTTGATGCACCGATAGCACGGAGGATACCTATTTCCTTCGTTCTTTCCTGTACCGAAATAAGCGTTATTACACCTATCATTATCGACGAAACGACGAGTGACACGGCAACGAACGCAACAAGCACGTACGTTATAGCATCGATAATTGTCGTAACCGACGACATCATAAGTCCGAAATAATCCGTATACGTAATTCGCGAAAGATCGTCAACATTTTTATTATATTCAGCTATCATATCCTCGATAACATCTTTGTCGTTGAACGTAGCAGCGTAAAGATTTATTGCCGTAGGTTTATCAAGTTCAACATAACCCAATTTTTTAAGGTTATCTTCATACGTCGATTTTGAGAACTGAAGCACTTCGTCGTGATATATAGCACAGTTTTCCTCGGTGAAAGTAGCCATTTCTGCATCAAGCAATGCAGCAAGCTCCTGTGCGGGAAGTGCGGAAAGCTGTTCTGACGTTGTTTTAGCGAACTGCTGTTTTACCTGCTCTGCCATCATTTCCTTGAAATATTTTAAAACGTCTTCGTCCGACATTGAATCAAGATATTCCTTGACGTCATTTTCGTTCATTCCGCTCATTTGAGAAGAAAACGCCTGCAAAAGCTGTGTTTTTATATCTTCGGTCGTCATAGAACCTATCATCTGTTCAACGGAAGCGTCAACAAACGACTTTTCGGGAATACATTTAATTGCAATATATGTGAGTGCTTTGCCGTTTTCATCAAGCGTTAAAACGTATTCTTTGAAATTAGCCGTTTTCTCTGCATTCGTCATACTTCCTGCCGAAGATTTAAACGGCAGATTTGTGAAGATATCACGCGTACTGTCAGCAAGCTGTGCCTTTATTGCAGGAGAGCTTTCGGATTTTTCAACGACGTACTCCGTAAGCATATGCGTATAGCATATAGAGCCTGTGAGCATTGCCGCCGTTGCATCCTCCGAGGGCTTGATTATTCCAGATACCTTCAAGGGTATACCGTTATTATAAAGATAGCGCATGCCCGTATCCGTATTTCTGAGATCCGTATAAGTACCCGTTATCTCGTCGTACACAAAGCAATCGGAATTGAGCACGGTTCTGTACTCCATATCGCATATTTCTTCGTACGTCCATTTGCGGTTCTCAATATTTATCTGCGTACCCTTTATTACGGAGTCCATTATAGCATCAATATCCGCCTTCGGTTTAAGACCGAGTGCGTAAAGAGTAAGGTCGTCAAGCTCATTATTTTCATCAAGCACAAGCACGACTTCGTTATATTCCTTCGGCCACTGTCCGTATATAACGTCGTACTGCTTTTCAAGAAGCTCACTTATAGGTTCTCCGTTATTTCCGGGGAGCATTTCCTGCCACATCGTAACGGTAGAGCCCGCGGACATCATAGACATTATTCCGCCGCCGCCCGTCGGTGCGCTCATCATTGATGACATATCCATACCCATCATTTCAGCCATGAGTTTCGTCATCAATTCCTGCGAATCGGACTCAATTATATCTCCGTCGGCACTTTCAGTATATATTAGCATATCAAGCCCATAGGAATACTGCACACCGCTGAGAGCGGAATAAAGCTTTCCTTCTTTATCCGCTTTTTTCTCTTCTATGTGCTTTTTAAATGCCGCAAGGTCGTTTTCGCTTGCTTCCATATTGTTCAGTGCGTTGAGCATATCGTACATCATCGCCTTTTGATACACAGCATCGTTTTCGTGCTTTTCAAAAGATTCAGCAGTACCTAAAAACGTATTCATTATCGTGCCGAGGTCCATATGCTGTGCTTCAAGCGTTATGGGGTACGATGAAAGCGTATCCTCTTGCACGGTGTTTATCCATGAGGTCATTCCCTGTGATACTGCTAAAATAAGCGCAATACCGATAATACCGATACTGCCTGCAAAGGATGTAAGCACCGTTCTGCCTTTTTTTGTAAAAAGGTTTTTAAGTGAAAGAGAAAACGACGTGGCAAACGACATAGAAGGCTTCTTTTCCTTCTTTTTCTCATGTGTTGCTTCAATATGCTCGGGCATTGCAGGATTTGTGTCGCCGGTTATTTCACCGTCAAGCATACGGATTATTCTCGTTGAATACTTTTCCGCAAGCTCGGGGTTATGCGTTACCATTATTACGAGTCTGTCACGGGATATCTCTTTAAGTATCTCCATTACCTGAACGCTCGTTTCAGTGTCGAGTGCGCCCGTAGGCTCGTCGGCAAGTATGATATCGGGATTGTTGACGATAGCACGCGCTATTGCAACTCTCTGCTTCTGTCCGCCCGACATTTCACTCGGACGTTTATTATACTGTGATTCAAGTCCGACACGTTTGAGCGCATCTTTTGCTCTTTGGCGTCTTTCTGCCTTTCCGACGCCCGAAAGCGAGAGGGCAAGCTCCACGTTCTGAAGCACGGACTGATGCGGAATAAGGTTATAGCTCTGAAAAACGAAACCGATTGAATGATTGCGGTACGAATCCCAATCTCTGTCTTTAAAATCTTTAGTCGATCTTCCGTTTATGATAAGGTCGCCGTCGGTGTATCCGTCAAGTCCTCCGATGATATTAAGCAAGGTCGTTTTACCGCATCCCGACGGACCGAGTATTGAAACGAATTCACTTTTACCAAAGCAAAGATCTATTCCCTTCAAGGCGTTTACGACGCTGTCGCCTGCGGGATAGTCTTTTTTTATTTTTCTAAGTTCAAGCATTTACAAAAATTACCTTCTTTTATGATAGATTTACTAATTATTTTATCAAAGAAAAATAAATAATACAATAATCTTTTTTCTATCCTTCTATAAACATATTTTAAAATATATAAAAACGCTGTGTTGATTTCTGCCGAAAATGAAAAAAGCATGGAAAATGTATAAACACTCCATGCTTATATTATGTTATTTTCTTTTTGCGAAGTGAGCATTTATATCATACTCATCCGCCTTACCTGCACCGATAACAGTACACGAAACGGGCTTGTCCGCAATCCGTACGGGTGCGCCCGTTATTGATGAAATAAGCTTGTCAAAGCCTCTTATCAGGCTTCCTCCTCCCGTCATAACTATGCCGTTTTTGGCAATATCAGAAACAAGCTCGGGGGGAGTTTTTTCCAAAACGGATGTTACAGCCTCCGCTATTCTCGTTACAGGCTCCTCAAACGCTTCTATTATATCCTGCTGTGCAAGCGTTACGAGTGCAGGAGTTGAGGTGCGTATGCTTTTGCCCTTTACCTCAAAATTACCCGTACCTCCGCTCCAAACGGTGCCTGCCATTACTTTTACCTCTTCTGCCGCCGAGTCGCTTATGATAACGTCGTACCTTGCCCTTACGTACTTTATTATCGCTTCGTTGAAGTTATTACCTCCGCATTTAGCGCAAACCGATTCAACTATACCGCCGAGGGATATTACCGCAACATCAGCACAGCCGCCGCCGATATCTATTATCATATTCCCCGAAGGTGCCATAACGTCAACGCCTGCACCTATTGCCGAGGCAAACGGTGCATCTATAAGATAGACGTTTTTTGCACCGCATTCGAGTGCGATATTTTTGAAAGCCATTTCCTCAACGTCGGAAATAGCACACGGAACACACACGGTTATATCGGGACGCACCACGAATTTGCCGCAGCTTCTTTGCAAAAATTTATTAAGCATAACGAGAGTATGCGTATAACGGTTTACAACACCCTCGCTTATCGGGAACACCGTTTTTATAACGCTGTCCGATGTACGCTCTGCCACCTCTTTTGCTTCCTTGCCCGCCTTTATGACTTTGTTCGTAACCGTATCAACAGTTATGACAGACGGCTCCTGAAGCACGAGTCCTTTTCCTTTTTCATATATCAATACCGACGATGTGCCGATATCAACTGCAATTTTTTTATTCATAATAATCCTTGATATATTTGATAACCAATTATACTACACAAAACAAGATAATGCAACAGTTTTTTTCACTTTCTCGTAAAATACGGCGTAGTTTTTCCGACCGTGAACAGCCTCACACACTCCGCACCGCAGTTGTGCAAAAGTGCGGCAATACATACGCCTGTTGCACCCGATGTTATAATATCGTCTATCAGTATCACCGTCTTGCCCTGCACTTCACTTCGTGCTTCTTCTTTATTTTTTATATAAAAGCTTGCGAATGCGTTTTTGCCTCTGTTTTTAAAATCAAGGTATTTCTGTTCAGTTTTACCCTTATGGCGTATACCGCAGAAAACCGGTACGTTTATCATTTTTGCCGTTTCGATTGCAAGCAGTTTTGCGTGGTCAAAGCCGTATCTTATACGCGAAGATAAGCTTCTCGGCGGATATGCGATAATGCAGTTTGAAAAATCAAGATCGTACGTCATATAGATATTATTCAGAAGCTGGCGCGCTAAAAATTTTACGTATTTTCTGTAACCTTTATATTTCAGCTGTGCTATTGCCTGCTTTGAAAATTCACTTTCGTACATTATGCACGACGAAAAAGACGAGATAAGATTGCTCTTCCCGTACGTCGTTCCGCATTTGCAAAACTGTGCCGTTCTCAAACAACGCCGGCACTCTTTTTCCCTTTCGGCGTTCCACTTTTCAAGGCATTTTTCGCATAATACCGTTTGATTATCTTCAACGTTCATTATCTCTGCGCACACATAGCATTTTGGCGGAAGTATCAGTCCTTCCAAAAAGTCACGTGCGGTCATGACGTCTTTATTACGTTTGGTCATATACGGAAAGCATGTCGCAAAGAGACGTATATCTCATTGTCTGTCTGTTATTGTCTACCATTTTGTGTATTACCTCTTCTTCGCCTACGAGTATAACCATTTTCTGTGCTCTCGTAACGGCTGTATACAAAAGATTTCTCGTAAGGAGTCTGTTTGAATAGCTGTATATCGGTATTATCACGACGGGGTATTCACTTCCCTGGCTTTTATGTACGGTTATGGCGTAACCGTGTTCCACTTCATCCATCATCGTAAAATCGTATTTTGCTATTCTGTCATCAAAATTTATCGTCACGCTTTCCGCCGACGGATTTATTTCTATTATCGTTCCTATATCGCCGTTGAATATTCCTATCCCCTCGTGGTCGTCACGGTACCACTCTATATTGTAATTGTTTTTTATCTGCATCACCTTATCGCCCTCACGGAAAATAACGTGGCGCAGCTTTTTCTCTTTTTTATCAGGGGAAGGCGGATTGAGTACAGCCTGCAATCTTTCGTTTAAAAGCTCCGTGCCCGAATTACCTTTTCTTGACGGTGTGATTATTTGCGTCTGTCTGAGAATATCGGCACCGTATGCTTTCGGAAGTCTTGTTTTGCAAAGCTGTGCTACCGTGTACGCCGTTGCTTCGTCGTTTTCCCTCGGCATAAAGAAAAAGTCATTCGTTTTCGTTTCAAGATCGGGATATTTTCCGCTGTTTATTGCGTGTGCATTCGTAACTATAAGACTTTTTCCCGCCTGGCGGAATATTTCTTTAAGCTGTACTGTATTAAATCTTTCAGAGGCTATTATATCTTTAAGGACGTTCCCTGCCCCGACTGACGGAAGCTGATCGAAGTCGCCTATAAGTAACAGCTTTGCCCCCGGCTTTATCGCTTTAAGAAGTGCTTCGGCAAGTGAAATATCTATCATTGATGCTTCATCAACGATAATTACGTTTTCGTCAAGAAGATTTTTTTCACATTTTATAAACTTCGGCTCGATGCCGTCGTTAAATTCCATTTCAAGCAAGCGGTGTATCGTTTTTGCCTCACAGCTTGTCGCTTCCGACATCCTTTTAGCCGCCCTGCCCGTGGGTGCGGCAAGGGCGATCTTGTATCCCATTCTTTCAAAAATACCGATAACCGCCTTTATAACGGTCGTTTTTCCCGTACCGGGACCGCCGGTAAGCACCATAACACCGCTCGTCACGGCAAGTGCTATTGCCTCTCTCTGCATAGGTGCGTACTTTATGCCTTCGGTAATTTCGATATTGTCAATGGTTCTCGACACGTCGTTTATACCGTATGATACGCTTTTGTCTTCAAGGAGCTTCAGCTTTTCACAAACGTATCTTTCCGCCTCATAAAATTTGCTTAAATAGATACATTTTCTGCTTCCTATGCGTTTTTTGCACACAGAACCGTTTTTGGCAAGCTCGTCGAGTATATCCGAAAGCGGTTCTCTGTCCATATGTAAAAGCTGTTCGCCTGCCGTTAAAAGCTTGTCCTCGGGGATGTACGTATGTCCGTTCTGATTTGCGTTATGCAAAAGGATATACTTGAGTGCAGCCTCGACACGTTCAAGGCTGTCCTTTTTCATACCTATATCCTTTGCTATTTTGTCACAGTCGGCAAAATTTACGCCATACACCTCATCGCACAAAACGTATGGATTTTGTTTTATAATATTTACCGCCGAACCGCCGAACCGCTTGAATATGCGGACAGCAACGGACGGAGAAAAATAATCACTGCAAAAAGCCATAACAGAACGCATACCGAACTGTCTTTTGAAGTCCTCGCTTATCTGTTCGGCTTTTGCCTGTGATATTCCCTTTATGTCGGTAAGCCATTCGGGGTGGTTTTCTATAACGTCGAATGATTCCGTACCGAACTGTTCGACTATTTTTCTTGCGACAGCCTTTCCGACACCTTTTATTGAATTTGAGGAAAGATATTTTAGTATCGTTCCTTCTGTTGACGGGAGCTGTTTTTCGTAATATTCCACCTTGAACTGTCTGCCGAACTGCGGATGTATCACGAAAGTGCCGTACGCTGTTATCGTTTCTCCCTCGGTTATATACGGAAGGATGCCGACTATCGTTAAAAATTCAGCTTCGCCCACGGAAAGCTCTGTAACGCTGTAGCCGTTTTCTTCGTTTTGATATATTACGTGTTCGACGGTTCCTTCTACCGTCTCTAAATTTTCTGTATCGAACAAACCGTCTCACCTCCATAAAATCAAGCACTTCGATGCAAGCGCAAAAAATACCGTATACGCAAAATACAGAAACAAAAATGTCATATATAACAGAACAGAACATATATTTCTCCAAAATAGAATTTTGATATCAATATATGTTCTTTCTTTGCAAAGGTTAAATTAAGTTTTTAAGTATCTGCGCCAGATCTCTTTCTTCCCAAGGAGCCGAAACGTCCTCACGGCCCATATGACCATACGAAGAAAGGGGAGAATAAATGGGACGGCGGAGATCGAATTTTTTTATGATAGCCGCAGGTCTGAAGTCAAAAGAGCTCATGACCGCATCGTATATTTTCTTTTCGTCAACCTTTGCCGTGCCGAATGTTTCAATAAGCACGGAAAGGGGTTTAGCTACGCCTATTGCGTATGCTATCTGCACCTCGCACTTTGTGCAAAGTCCTGCCGCAACGATGTTTTTCGCAACGTATCTTGCAGCATATGCGGCACTTCTGTCGACTTTCGTCGGGTCCTTACCGGAAAAAGCACCGCCGCCGTGGCGTGAATAACCGCCGTATGTATCAACGATTATCTTTCTGCCGGTAAGTCCGCTGTCGCCCTGAGGACCGCCGATCACGAATCTGCCCGTGGGGTTCACGTATATCTTCGTATTTTCGTCCATAAGTCCTTCGGGGATGATGGGATCTATAACATTT
>JAZOSS010000082.1:0-7815 GCA_045657205.1 Eubacteriales bacterium | reverse complement strand
GGCCCCGTCGGACTTGAAACGCTTGCCGCAACAGTCGGCGAGGAAGCCGTAACGCTTGAAGACGTCTATGAGCCGTATCTTATGCAGATAGGATTTCTCAACAGAACGCCGAGGGGCAGATGCGTTACAAAATCGGCGTATGAGCATCTCAATATAAATTTTATAAAAAAAGCAACACAGCAAAGTATTTTTGACGATAATACGGATGGAGAAAATTAAATGTTCGTTTCAGATAAATGGAAAGATTATGAGCTTATCGACGCCTCCGACGGCGAAAGACTTGAAAGATGGGGAAAGTTCATACTGATACGTCCCGACCCGCAGGTAATATGGAAGGGCAGAAAAACAAGTCCTCTGTGGAAACGTGCGGACGCCATATACCGCAGAGAATCAAGCGGAGGCGGCAGATGGGTAAAGTGTGACGTTCCCGAATCCTGGACGATAAATTATAAGGACTTGCGCTTTTTGATAAAGCCTATGGGCTTCAAGCATACGGGCGTTTTTCCCGAACAGGCAGTAAACTGGGATTGGTTTTCAAAGATCCTTTCGGATAACGGCGGAGGAAGGGTATTAAACCTTTTTGCGTATACGGGGGGGGCTACGATCGCATCGTCAAATGCGGGAGCATCCGTATGCCACGTAGATGCTTCAAAGGGAATGACAGCGCAGGCAAAACAAAACGCCGTTCTTTCCGGACTTGATAAAAACCCGATAAGATATATAGTTGACGACTGTATGAAGTTTATCGAAAGAGAAATAAGACGCGGTAATTCATACGAAGGCATTATAATGGATCCGCCTTCTTACGGAAGAGGGCCGGGAGGAGAGGTCTGGAAGCTTGAAGAGTGTGTTGACGAGCTTATAACAAAAGCCTCGTCCTTACTTTCCGACAATCCGCTTTTCTTCCTTGTAAATTCCTATACAACGGGACTTTCACCGTCAACGGTCGGTTATATGCTCAATTCGGGCATAAAAAAGAAGATAGGCGGAAACGTCGTATGTGATGAGATCGGTCTGCCCGTAACCCAAACAGGAGGAATACTTCCTTGCGGTGCGGCATCAAGATGGTACAAATAAAGGCGGAAACGTATTAAATGAATGTGATAAAAACAACAGATCTTTCGTTTTCATATAAAGACAGTGATGAAAAACTGATCCCCGTTTTGAAAAATATCAATATAGAGATAAACGAAGGCGAATTTGTCGCGATCCTCGGACATAACGGAAGCGGAAAATCAACACTTGCAAGGCTGATGAATATGATACTCACCGAAGAAGCGGGAAAGTTCGAGGGAAAACTGTATATTCTCGGAAAAGAAATAACATCCGACATAACGGAAGATGAAATATACAGTCTTCGCCGTCATATCGGTATGGTGCATCAGAATCCCGACAACCAGATAGTTGCAACTACTGTTGAGGAAGACGTTGCATTCGGTCCCGAAAATCTCGGCGTTCCGCGAGAGGAGATAAGAAAAAGAGTGGACGACGCTCTTGAAGAAGTCGGAATGACGGAGTATATGCTCCACGCACCGCACAAGCTCTCGGGCGGTCAGAAACAGCGTGTTGCGATCGCAGGTATCATAGCAATGAAGCCGGATATTATGATATTCGATGAATCAACAGCGATGCTTGATCCACACGGCCGTGATGAAGTAATGAACACGATAAAGCATCTTAACGAAGATCCGAAGAAAACGATCATCCTCATAACGCATTATATGGAGGAAGCGGCAAAGGCTGACAGAATAATCGTTTTAAATGAGGGAACGGTATATAAAACGGGTACACCGAAGGAAATATTTTCAGATGCAGAAGCATTAAGAAAAGTTCGCCTTGACGTACCGCAGGTAACGGAGCTTTTTGAAATACTGAAAAAAGCAGGTTTGCCCGTTGAAGACGTGCCGATATTTTCAGAAGAAGGCGTAAAGATGCTTGAGAAGATCCTTTCAAAATCAAAGGAGGAAAAGTAATGCCTCTTTGCCTTGAAAATGTAAGCTATACTTACGGTGTGCATACACCGTTTGAGCATAAAGCTTTAAACGGTCTTAACCTTACGTTTAAAGATGGTATCATAACGGGACTTATGGGCCACACAGGTTCGGGTAAATCAACCGTTGCACAAATGCTTAACGGACTTTTAAGACCTACAAGCGGACGCGTTACACTTGACGGGGTAGATATCAATTCCTCGAAAAAGATATGCTATGAAACAAAATTCAAAGTAGGTATCGTTTTTCAGTATCCCGAATATCAGTTGTTCAAGGAAACCGTATGGGAGGATATTGCATACGGTCCGAGAAATATGAAATTGAGTGACGAGGAAGTAAAAAAACGCGTTACGGAAGCTGCCGACTTTGTAGGACTTACGAAGGATATGCTTCAAAAATCTCCGTTTGAATTATCGGGCGGTCAGAAAAGACGTGCGGCAATCGCAGGGATCATTGCTATGCGTCCCAAGTTTTTGATACTTGATGAGCCTGCGGCAGGACTTGATCCGTCGGGCAGGGAAGATATCTTAACAAAAATATGCGAATATAAGAAAAATGAAAATTCTTCCGTCATACTGATAAGTCACAGTATGGAAGATATGGCAAAATACTGTGATGAGATAGCTGTTATGGATGACGGTGTGCTCCGTACGTACGGTACGCCCGAGGAAGTTTTTTCAAACCGTCAGCTGCTCAAGGAAGCGGGACTCAATTTACCGCAGATAACCGAGCTTATGTATGAACTTAACAACTGCGGTATACCGACAGATCACGTATCGTTTACGGTGGAAGACGCCGCAGAACAAATAATAAAACTTTACGGTAAAGGCTTTAAATGATAAAAGATATAACACTCGGTCAGTATTTCCCGGGTAATTCCGTTTTCCATAATGCTGATCCGCGCATGAAATTGATCATTACGTTTATAATGATCGGGGCGATATTTGCCGCCTCATCCGCTATAAGCTTCGCGCTTGTATTTGTTGCCGTGCTTTTTTTGATATTCATTTCAAAAATATCACTCACGGTAATACTCAAAGGCGTAAAGCCCGTACTTTTTATACTGTTTTTCACAGCGTTCATTCAGATATTTTTAACAAGAACAGGCGAGCTTTTGCTTGATGTATGGGTAATAAAAATATATTCCGACGGTGTTATTTTTGCAGTAAAAATGATGTTGAGGATAGTCCTTTTGGTTATTTCAACAAGTGTTCTGCTTTCTTACACTACATCTCCGATAGCACTTACCGACGGGATAGAGGGACTTCTCAGTCCGTTTAAAAAACTCGGCCTGAACGTACACGATTTTGCAATGATGATGTCGATAGCTATGAGATTTATTCCGACCATAATTGAAGAGACCGATAAGATAATGTCGGCACAAAAAGCACGCGGAACAGATTTTTCATCAGGCGGTCTTATAAAAAGAGCAAAGGCTATGATACCGATATTTATCCCGTTGCTTGCTTCGGAAATAAGACGTGCAGACGAGCTTTCCTGCGCTATGATATGCCGCTGTTACAGAGGCGGAGAGGGCAGAACGAAGCTCAAAGTCCTTAAACTCAAAGGACGTGATTTTGTACTTTTGTCAGTTGCTTTGATAATATTGGGACTTGTCATCTGTGCAAACATTATAACTACAAAATTAGGTTTACCTTTATGAAATATCTTTTGAAAATGTCGTATCTCGGATGCGAATATCACGGATTTCAGATACAGGACAATGCACCGACCGTAGCGGGAACTTTAAAAAAAAGCTGTGAGACGCTTTTTTCCGCCCCATGCACGATACAAGGCTGCAGCAGAACGGATACGGGTGTTCACGCACTTGATTATTACGCAACGTGCGCTGTTGACGGCGGTAATAATGTACCTGAAAAAAGGATACCGTACGCACTTAATCATTTGTTGCCAAATGATATATCCGTTGCGGATTGCTGTGTGGTTGACGATTCGTTCAATCCGCGGCACGCCGAATACAAGGAATACAGATATATCGTACACAATTCACCGTTTAAAGATCCGTTTTTATATAAAAGAGCTTTGAGAGTACCCGACAAATTGGATGCTGATATGCTCAATAAAACGGCAAAAGCGTTTGTCGGTACACACGACTTTTCCTCGTTTATGGCAACGGGCTCGGAGGTAAAGACAACTGTTCGTACGGTCAAATATTTTAACGTCGGACGTGACGGCGACAGAGTAATATTTACCGTTGCCGCTGACGGATTTTTGTACAATATGGTACGGATAATGGTCGGAACACTTATTGATATTTCAAAAGGAAAAATCGACAAAGATGCTGTTTCTTCGATAATTCTTGAAAAAGACAGAACGAAAGCGGGAATAACAGCACCACCCGACGGACTTTATCTTGCAAAAGTTGTTTACAAAGAGAATTTTTTTACACCCCGGAGTTGATAATTTGAAAAAGAAAAAAAGAGTAGATATTACAAGCGATGATATCATCGACGTAAAACCCGGCTCTATTCCGAAAAACTCGTATTCAAACGGTCCCGAGCTTGACATATACGAAGATGAAGACGAAAAAATAAACGAATATTATGTTAAGCTGTCTTACAGATTCAGAATCGCAAAGTTCGTGTCCTTGACTCTTTGTATAATTTTTGTATTATGTATGCTTACAGCGTTTTCGGAAGATATAACTGCTGAAAATTTCAGATATCTTATGAAGGATATCAACGTTGAATTACCGGATGATGCATCCGAATTCGGAAACATATCGTATACGGAAGATGCGGAAGCGGTGTACGCGATGTTCAAAAACGACCTTGTGTGTGTCGGTAAAAACAGTATCGAAATCGTCGATATGTCGGGTGATACGGTACTTAAAGAGGATATAAGCTTTGTAAAACCGAGAATATCGGCAGGAAAAAAGTATTTTTTGGTGTATGATCTTTCAGGATACAGCTTTTCTGTATACAATTCATTTTCGTGTATTTATTCCGAAACGCTCGACTATCCGATATCGTACGCGTATATAAACGATGACGGACGTGCGGTGGTCGTAACGAGAAGTGAAGATTATCGTTGCTGTGTTCTTATATACAATAAAAAATACGAGCTTGCGTATACCTGGAAAACAAACGATAAATATGTCTTTGATGTGGTTTTGAATAGCGACGGCTCGTTCGTTTTCCTCTGTGCGGGGGTAGACGACGGACTGTTTTCAAGAATAGATGTTACCGGTAATATTAAAAATGAAGAAGTTACAGTTTCAAAATCACTGCACGGTGTTACAGCCCTTGATATGAATTATTTTGAAAATGGCAACCGTGTTGTATTTTGCACTGACTCTGCGGTTTTTGAAAACAACAACGGCGAAGTTTCGGTAAATTGTTCATACGGGGCAGATACCTGCGTTTTAACACATTCAAACGGTTTATATGCACTGACGGTGCTTGATGTTGTTGCTTTAGGTCGTGAGAATGTATTGAATGTTTATAATGATAAAGGAGAAACGGTGATTTCAACCGATGTGCCCACGCATCCGAAGTCAGCATATATTTACGATGAATATGTCTATATTTTGTATACAGACAGCACTGTCAGAATAAATATTAACAGTGGTGAAACAAAGCGTTGTAAAAACGAAAGGGTTATTAACACGCTTTTTCAGACAGAAAACGGAATAATTTTGGCTGTTGGCAAAACACGGGCGTATCCGATAGACGATTCAAAATTTGAATAATTTTAAATTCGAGAAAGGAAAGTTTTAATTATTATGAATTTTGTTATAGATATTATAATTCTTCTCATTCTTGCTTATTCTATTTTGGAAGGGTATAAACAAGGATTTATTAAAACTCTTTTCAGACTTTTTATAAGGGTTGTGTCTTTTGTGATTGCTCTTGTTTTTGCACATCCCGTATCACTTATATTTACAAACAGGATCCTGACGGGGTATCCGCAGGCAACAGTTAAGGCTGTTTCGTATACTGCCGCTTTTATTATAGTGTATATAATTGCACATATTGCAATCAGCATAGTATCGAATGTTCTTGATCTTATTTCAAAGCTTCCGCTGTTGAATTTCGCCAATAAAACGTTTGGCATCGCAATAGGTGCAGCGCTTGGATTTGTCACAGCATGGATATTTGCAATAGCTTTGAATTTTATTTTCCCGTTGCTTATATCACATTATCCCGATATTTTTTCAACAAGTACGCTTGAAGAAACTTTACTCTTTAAGATTGTATATAATGCAAATATATTGAAGCCTATATATGAAAGTATTGTACATTAATTTTAGTTTATGAGGAATGATCAATAATGCAACTTTGTTCAAAATGTAAAAAACGTATAGCCGTTGTATTTATGCAAAGGATAGAAAACGGCAATACGGTAAGCGAAGGTCTTTGCCTTAAATGCGCCAAGGAACTCGGCATAAAACCCGTTGACGACATACTAAATAAGATGGGGGTAAGCTCGGATGATCTCGACCGTATGGACGAGGAAATGACCAATATGATGGAAAATGTATCCGATTTTCCAACAATGGCAGGAGATGAAAATAATGCAGATGCACCTGCCATTGATTTAGGTAAGCTTTTCGGCGGTATGCCGGGAGGTGACAAAAAACAGCGTGCAAAGGAAGAAAAAAAGAAAGATAAAGCACGCAATTATTTGAATAACTACTGCCTTAATCTTACAGAAAGAGCAACACAAGGCAAGCTTGACAGAGTGATAGGCAGAGACAGAGAGCTTGAACGCGTTATTCAGATATTGAACAGACGTCAAAAAAACAACCCCTGCCTTATAGGTGAGCCGGGTGTCGGTAAAACAGCGATTGCAGAGGCGCTTGCGCAGAGAATAGCTGATAAACAAGTACCGTATAAGCTGCAGAATAAAGAAGTATATCTTCTCGATCTTACAGCACTTGTGGCAGGTACACAGTTCCGCGGACAGTTTGAAGGCAGAGTCAAGGGACTTATTGACGAGGTAAAAACACTCGGTAACATAATACTCGTTATCGACGAGGTGCATAATCTCGTCGGTGCAGGAGATGCTGAGGGCAGTATGAATGCCGCAAATATTATGAAGCCCGCACTTTCCCGTTCGGAAATACAGGTAATAGGCGCTACAACTCTTGCCGAATACAGAAAATATATAGAAAAAGATTCGGCACTCGAAAGACGTTTTCAGCCTGTTGTCATAGCAGAACCTTCGATATCCGATACCGTAAAGATCCTTGAAGGTATCAAAAATTATTACGAGGATCACCACGGAATCAAAATATCAAATGAAATAGTATACCGTTCCGTAATTCTTTCTGAAAGATATATAACGGACAGATTTTTACCGGATAAGGCAATAGATCTGCTCGACGAGGCAGCATCGCATCTTGCTATAAACACTCCTGCTTTGAGCGAGCTTGCAAAGAAAAAAGATCTTTTGAATAAGACCTGCGACGAAAGAGAAAAGCTTGAATCGGAAGAGCCTAAAACGGATGAAGACACTCAGCAAAGATACGAAAGACTTGCAAAGCTTAAAAGTGATGAAATACGCCTCGGCGGTGAAATAGAAGCTCTCGAAAAGGAAAAAGAGGGAATCGTACTCACTCTTGAAGATCTTGCACGTGTTATTGAAATATGGACGGGTATTCCGTCAGGGAATATCACAGAGCATGAATTTTCAAAGATCGGTAATCTCAAAAACAGACTTGCTGACAGAATAATCGGTCAGAAAGAAGCCATCGACTCCGTGGTAAAGGCTATCAAACGTAACCGTGCAGGTGTTTCGTACAAGAAAAAACCCGTGTCGTTTATCTTTGCAGGACCTACAGGCGTCGGCAAAACGGAGC
>JAZOSS010000081.1:0-6581 GCA_045657205.1 Eubacteriales bacterium | reverse complement strand
CATTTTGAATTTTATAAAGCGGTTACACTCCGTAAACGAGCCAGATGTAAATATACGCAGGTATGATGGCGGCAAGGGTAAACGGAATACCTATTTTGAAGAAATCACCGTTTTTGACTTCATATCCTTCCTTACGCAGTATACCTATACCCGTGATATTTGCCGATGCACCTATCGGTGTACAGTTACCGCCGAGGGTAGCACCCGAAAGAAGTCCGAACAGAAACGGTGTAGGATCGACACCGAGTGTTGACGCAAGTCCCATAAGTACGGGTATCATCGTTGCAACGTACGGTATATTGTCAATGAATGCGGATATTGCAACGGAAGCCCAAACGATAACCGTATAAAGCAAGAACAGATTGCCGCCGCCTGCCTTCGCAAGAAGTCCTGCGGCTTTATCAATAACTCCCTGTTCGGTTATTGCACCTATCATCAAGAAAAGACCTACAAGTATTCCGATCGTTGTGAAGTCTATTTCTTTTAAATGTGCGGTAAGTGACGAAAGGGTTTTCTTTTTTATGAAGGTTATAACAAGTCCGACAGCAAAAAGCGCACAGCAGATGACACCGTTCGTTACATACGGCTTGTTCGGTATAAACGATGCTATTATCAAAAGCAAAAGTGCAAGGCACAAAAGGACAGTGGGAATATAATCCGTAACTTTCGTTCTGCTGTTTGCCTTCGGGATACTTCCTTTTTCTTTTCTGAACTGAAAGTAAACGATAAGAGCTGATACAACAGCACCTAATTCAACAGCAAAAAATATACTCGGTTTGCCTTTGTATACAAAGAAGTCCAAGAAGCTCATATCAAGAGCCGAGCCGAGCATTATCGCCGTCGTATCACCGACAAGCGTTGCCGCGCCCTGCAAATTGGACGATACGGCTATTGAAATAATAACGGGAACGGGATTCGTTTTAAGCTTTTTGCATATTTCAAGTGCGATAGGTGCTATCATAAGAACAGTTGCCACGTTATCGACAAAAGCTGAAATAATTCCCGCAAAAAGCGACAGTGCAACAGCCGCCCACTGTACTGTCGAAACGTGCTCCATAAGCACGTCTGCAAGCAGTGACGGCATTTTACTTTCTATAAACAGCGAAACGAGTCCCATCGTACCGGCTATCATCAGAATGACGTTGAAATCAAGAGCTGACAAAATGTTTTCGGGCGAAAGCATTCCCGTGGCAATAAAAACAACGCCTGATGCAAGTGCTATATACGGTCTGTATTTACCGAAAATAAGCATCAAAACGTAAGTAAGGGCGAAAATAACAAGTGCAGGTATCATAAATTCTCCATAATATATATATATTTATTTTTTTCTTTTTATAAGTAAGACGTTAAGCAAAACGTAGACGGAAATGAACACTATGACAGAAATGGATACGACAAGGTACATCGTGTTTACGCTGACAGGTTCATCAAAGAAATAAATATTACAGTCAACCATATCACGCAAAGCCGTTACAGCTTCACTCGGAAAGTCTTGTGACGTCATTTCATCAAACGACGGATTCATCGTGTGGTTTCTTATAAGCGACGTTCCGTATGTAAACGGTAAAAATGAAAGCACACGGCGAAGTCCTTCGGAAAACTGCGACATCGGCATATACGCACCGCAAATAAATCCGTAGCCCGCGCTGATAACGGCACCGACTGCCGATATCTGCCCCTGCGTTGAAAGAAAAAATGCAACTATCGACGACAGCGATGTTCCGAGCAAAACGAGAAGGACCACGTCAAGAATAATCAAAAGCACGTCCTTAACTGCAAGATACCAGCCGACACTCCAAAGATAAACAAGTCCTGCTGCAAGCGTTATAAAACAAATAATAAGCGTTGTAAAAAGCGTTGCAAAAAAGTATCCAAGGGAAAGTGTTGAAGTTTTTATCGGTGAAATAAGAAGGTCCTGTCTTGTTGCATTCGATTTATCCTGAACGCAAAGCATATTCGAACAAAATGCAACCGTAATACAGCAAACGGAAAGAAGTGAGGAAAGAAGCTGTGCGGCAACGGTTGAGTCAAGCAGTTTTTCGTCAATCGAAAGAAAATCCGGAAGTGCTTGCGAAAAGCTGTCACGGTACACGTTAGACAAAAACGTAGCGTACAGCACAAGCAATATAAGAGGTGTGATAAGCGATGTAAAAAACATACCTTTATCACAGAAAAACAACTTTATGTTTCGTGAAGTTACGTATAAAAGTTTTTTCATTCTTACACCTCCTTGAGGTCCTTGCCCGTGACGGACAAAAACACGTCGTCCATTTTACCCTTCGTCACTTCAAAATCATCAAATACTTCGGGGTATTTTCCGATAAGCTCCTTGAGAATTGAAGTATCTTTTACACTCACGGTAAATGAACCGTTTGAAGACGTGTACGGAAGTGAAAGCTTTTTTACAAGCTCCTCGTCTACGTTATAAAGTGTAACGGTATCACTTGTATACTTATTTTTAAGCTCAAGCGGCGTACCTTTGGCAATTATCCTGCCGCTGTCCATAATAACGACGTAATCGGCGTTCGCCGCTTCCTCCATATAATGAGTCGTAAGTAAAACGGTAAGTCCTTCATCACGTCTCAGTTTTTCAACGATAGACCATATCGACTTGCGTGTACGTACGTCAAGTCCCGTCGTCGGTTCGTCGAGTATCAAAAGCGAAGGTCTGTGAAAAAGTGCTCTTGCGATATCGACCTTTCTTCTCTGCCCTCCCGAAAGCTTGCCTGCAGGACGGTTAAGAATATCACAGAGATCAAGCAAGTCCGTAAGCTCATTCAATCGTTTTTGAAAATCTTCCCCATAAATACCGTACAGCGATGCACGGTATTTTAAATTATCGTAAACAGAAAACGGCATATCGAGTTTTGATGATTGAAACACAACACCGGGATGTTTTTTATCAAGTACCGATATTTCACCGCCGTCGGGGGATGCAAGTCCGCATATCATAGATATAGTTGTTGATTTTCCTGCGCCGTTTATTCCCAAAAAAGCGAACAGAGAGCCTTTTTCAACAGAAAAAGAAATACCGTCTACAGCCTTGACGTCACCGAAGCTTTTTGAAAGACCTTTAATTTCTATTATATTTTCCATAGTACCTCCAAAAAGAACATACTTTGTGATTATACTACTTAAAGTGTCTTTTGTCAACAAAAAAATGAATAATTGATCTTTGCGATATTTGTGATATTTTTGGAAACAGATTGTTTACAAATTCGGATAAAAGATCGTCCGTACATATGATATAATAGATAATCATAATTCGGAGGATATTAAAATGGGATTATATAAAGAGCTTAACATAACGATAGGCAAAGGAAAACACGGAAAAAGAAATCTTATAACGGACGTACCGGGCGTTACGGTCGGTCACGTAACTGTTCAGGACGGTCCTGCACATACGGGCGTTACGGTAATAAAGCCGCACGGCGGTAATATGTTCCGTGACAAGGTTATTGCCGCATCTGCTGTTATCAACGGATTCGGTAAGACGATGGGACTTGTACAGGTCGAAGAGCTTGGAACGATAGAAACACCTATCGTTATGACGAATACATTGTCAATAGGAACGGCTTCCACTGCCCTCATCAAATATATGATGCAGCAAAACGATGATATAGGAACAACGGCAGGAACGGTAAACCCCCTCGTTTGTGAATGTAACGATGGAAATTTGAACGATATAAGAGGACTCTACGTTACAGAGGATCACGTATTTGAAGCACTTAACAACACATCTGAGGATTTTGAAGAAGGTGCTGTCGGAGCAGGTACGGGTATGTGCTGTCTGAGCTTCAAGGGCGGTATCGGTTCTTCTTCGAGAGTTATAGAGCTTGACGGCAAGGAATACACGATAGGCGCACTTGTTTTGAGTAACTTCGGTAACCACTGCAGTCTTCGTGTAGACGGCGCAAAGGAAGGCGAGCGTATACAGAAAATAAGAAACGCAGAGGAAAAAGAAGATAAGGGTTCGATAATTATGCTTATCGCAACTGACGTTCCGCTTAACGAAAGACAGCTTAAACGCGTTTGCCGCAGAGCAGGCGTAGGTCTTGCACGTACGGGTACGTATTACGGCAACGGAAGCGGAGATATCGCAATAGCGTTCACAACGGCAAACAGAATACCGCAGGACAGAAAAACGGCGGTAATCGACACGAAAATGCTCGTTGACTCCGCAATAGATCCCGTATTTGAAATGACGGCGGATGCGGTTGAAGAGGCTATTTTGAGTTCACTCGTTCACGCAAAAACAACGACGGGAAGAACGGGCACAGTCCACAGCCTTATGGAATATCTCGGTAAATAAATCAATCAAATGCACCTTGATCTCAGGGTGCATTTTTATTTTCTACGATGTAGAGTATTTCAAAGTCATACACTTCTGTACAAAAACAAACTTTCTGTGTAAAAGAAGGTTTATTGTAAAACGATCGACGTTTATTAATCCAAAGTTTACAAAATATATATGAACACATATATCTGTAGTGTTAAAATAACTTATCAAATTCATTAGTTCAAACGAGGTAAATTATGAATTTCAAGAAACTTTGTGCATCTATTATGGCTGCGGCATTAATTTTTTCTTCTTTGCAATTAGACGCTGTGGAAGAACAAGTTTCGCTTTTATCCAATACAACAAGCGCTAACAATGTTGATTCTTTTACAGACGACGGTACAGCGGTTAATAATCTTACAACTGTCACCAATACCGATAATGCTGAGTACGAGTATCACGAGGTCACAAATTCTTATAACCGTACGGGTAATCTTGAAATCGACATCGATTCTCTCGCTACTGATGCAACACCCTGGGTAGGTGTTCACAACGGTGCAAACTTTGACGGTGTTACGATCCAGATCATGTCCCCCCACCACATCACACCCCTCGGTGAGATCGACCTTTCCAAGTATTCAAAGGTTATAGTTGAATACGGCACATCCCCTGATGCTACGTACACAAGCGCTGATAAGGTAAACTTTACAGACGCTGATAACAACGTTCTCGCTTCTTTCACACCTTCTAACAGTACAGGTTACTGGGGCTTGGCAACGAGAAAGAGTGAGATTGATCTCAGCGGCGTTTATTACAACGGCGTTGTAAAGATTGCTTACGGATCAGGTGCACCCGGTATGTCCGTTTGCGGTATCACTTTCGTTGCATCAGATTACGATAATCTCACATGGACGCTTGATGATAGCGGCACACTTACAATAAGCGGAACAGGTGATATGTACGATTATTCATATTCAACAAATGCCCCTTGGTACAGTTACCGTTCAAATATTAATTCACTCATTATTTCAGACGGTGTTACAAGTATAGGCAGTTATGCATTTAGAGATTGTTCAAGCCTTACGTCGGTTACAATTGGTGATAGTGTTACAGATATAGGTAATCGGGCTTTTGGTTATTGTGATGCTCTTGCATACGTATATTATGGTGGAAGTGAAGAAGAGTGGAATAATATTACAATAGGTCAAGATAACGATCCTCTTTTGAATGCAAAAAAGTATTTTGATTATTACTTGCACTCATACGGCGAATGGATAATTGATACCGAAGCAGGATGCGAAACAGACGGGGAAAAACACAAGGTATGTTCCGAATGCGGAAACATTATAACGGAAGTAATCCCTGCCACCGGTCACTCATACGGCGAATGGGTAAAAAGCGATGCGGGTGGATACGAAAGAATATGCTCTTTATGTGAAGGTAAAGAAACAGCTCAAAATATAGGCACGTGCGGTGAAAACCTTACCTGGACACTTGATGATAGCGGCACACTTACAATAAGCGGTACAGGGGCGATGACAGATTATTATTGGCCAGATGATGCTACCTGGTACAGTTACCGTTCAAATATTAAATCACTCATTATTTCAAACGGTGTTACACGTATAGGCGGTTATGCATTTGTGAATTGTTCAAGCCTTGCGTCGATAACAATTCCTGACAGCGTTACAAGTATAGGCCAGTATGCATTTAAGTATTGTTCAAGCCTTACGTCGGTTACAATTCCCGACAGTGTAACAAGTATAGGCTATAGTGCATTTTACGAATGTTCAAGCCTTGCAAAGGTCTATATAACAGATATTGCAAAGTGGTGTGAAATAAACTTTGCCTGCGGCGAAGAATCCAATTATTCATCCCCTTTTTGTTACGGCGCAAGTCTTTATCTTGACGGTGAATTAGTAACAAATCTTATAATTCCCGATAACGTTACACGTATAGGTAGTTGTGCTTTTTCCGGTTGTTCAAGCCTTGTATCTGTTACGTTTCCCGATAGTGTTACAAGTATAGGCTATAAAGCTTTTTACCAATGTTCGGGCCTTGCAAAGGTTTATATAACAGATATTGCACAGTGGTGTGAAATTGATTTTGGCAGTTCCAGTTCAAACCCGCTTTGTAACGGTGCAAAGCTTTACGTAAACGGTGAGGTGGTAACGGATATCGTTATTCCTGCCGGAACTACAGAAATAGGCTCTTATGTTTTTGGCGGTTATTCAAGCCTTACGTCGATAACAATTCCTGACAGTGTTGCAATCATAGGCGATTGCGCATTTTATAATTGTTC
>JAZOSS010000080.1:0-12471 GCA_045657205.1 Eubacteriales bacterium | reverse complement strand
GAAGTCAATCTTGCTTATGCAAAAGAAAACGACATAACCGTAAGCCGAAGAAAAAGCGGCGGCGGCACTGTATATGCAGACCTCGGCGGCGTTATGTATTCAAAATTCTATCCGAAGAAAAAAGGTGCTGACGTATCTTTTGCCGAGTGCAGCGACGATATCGCACGTGCCATATCATCACTCGGTGTAAAAAACGTGTCGTATTCGGGACGAAACGATCTTTTAGCCGACGGCTTCAAAATTTGCGGTAACGCAAGAATGGAAAACGAATACGGACTTTTGCACCACGGCTCCATACTGTTCAACGTAGATTTTGAACGTATGGAAAATGCCCTTATGACGGAAGAGGGCAAAATGATGTCGAAGGGTATAAAAAGCGTACGTTCAAGAGTCAGAAATATATCGGACATTGCCGAAGAAAAGCTCACGTACGAACAGTTCAAATCCTTACTCTGGTCGGTAGTTGACGGAGATACCGTGATAAATGCACAAAAGGATATCGAAAAGATAACTCCCGAAGCTGAATATCTTGCTTCCTGGGACTTCATCTACGGCGTAAACCCCTCCTTCGGCTATACGGCAAAGCATCGCTTCGAAGGCGGTCTTGTATCGGTCGGCGTTGACGTTAAGCACAGCGTTATCGAAAACATCTCATTCAGCGGAGATTTCTTCTACAGCGGAGATATCGCCACTCTCACCGACTCGTTGAAAGGTGCAAAATATACCCCTTCAGACGTTTTCAAGATACTGTCGAATATCGGAGGATTTCACAAAATAGACTCAAAGGAACTTTCAGAGCTTATCTGCGGAGGCTGATATTGTACATATATCTTTCAAGGAAAATAAAAGTAAGTGCCGTATTCGTTATGGCACTTACTGTTTTTATTTACTCATACGGCACGGCGGACACTTTTTTTATGATCCTTGCATCTTTCCTGCACGAGGCAGGGCATATATTCGCATCTGCTCTTTGCGGTGCAAAAACCGAAGAAATATGTATAGGCTTTGGCGGTGCGGATATTAAAAAAGCAGGAATAACGTCTTATAAAGAGGATATTTTGATATTTTCGGGCGGAATATTTGCAAATATTCTATCCTTTTTACTCCTTCCGCAAACATCTTTCGGTACATACAGTCTTGCTTACGCCGTGCTCAATGCGATACCTGCCGAAACGCTTGACGGAGGAAGAGTGATCTATTCTCTGCTCTATCCGCATTTTGAAAGAAAAGCTGAAATATTTTGCAGGATATTATCTTTTTTATCTCTGTTCGTGTTATGGCAAATATCGGTCTATATTCTTTTTAAAACGGGAGAAAATTTTTCGCTTTTCCTGTTTTGCCTGTGTCTTTTTGCATCAGTCACAGATGAAGAACACCGCCTTTGAAACAGCTCATCACACGGTTTGTTTTAAAAAAATATCCAAATGTTCTATTGATTTACTTATATATATATGATATAATGGCTCACATATAATTACTATATGCGTTTGACATAATGAGGATCAATATGGAAATACCAAAGATAGAGGTCGGTGACGTGCTCGTAATGAAAAAACAGCACCCGTGCGGAAACAAATCATTCAGAGTAATGCGTGTAGGGTCCGACATACGGATAGTATGCACATCCTGCGGACGTGACGTTACAGTACCGAGAGTAAAGCTTGAAAAAAGTATAAAGAAGATAGAAAAGAACGAAAAGGAGAGCTTGGCATGACCGATAAGCTCAAAGAAGCGGAAGAAAAATTCATACAGATAGAAAAGGATCTTTCAGACAGCGATATTATTTCCGACCAGGAAAAATACAAGTCCCTTATGAAAGAATACAAGCGTTTAGCTCCCATAATAGAAAAATACAGAGAATACAAATCGTTTACAGAGCAAAAAGAATATGCTGAAGAACTTCTTGCCGACAAACCCGACGAGGATATGAAGGAGATGCTGACAGAAGAGCTTCTTTTGTCAAAGGAAGGCATCGAGCGTACGTTGAACGAGCTTAAAATACTCCTTTTGCCGAGAGATGAAAACGACGATAAAAACGTAATAATTGAAATAAGAGCAGGAGCAGGCGGTGACGAAGCGGCACTTTTCTCCTACGTACTGTACAGAATGTACACGATGTACGCCGAATCCGTCGGCTGGAAAACGGAGCTTTTAAGCGTAAACGAAACGGGGCTCGGCGGTTTCAAGGAGGTTTCCTTCACCGTTATGGGTGACGGTGCATACTCAAAGCTGAAATTTGAATCGGGCGTACACCGCGTACAGCGTGTACCCGAAACGGAGGCTCAGGGCAGAATACACACATCGACCGTAACGGTCGCCGTACTTCCCGAAGCCGAGGACGTTGAAATTGAAATAAATCCTGCCGATATCAAATTCGAAACGTGCAAAAGCAGCGGCGCAGGCGGTCAGCACGTAAACAAAACGGAATCCGCCATAAGACTTTATCACAAGCCCTCGGGCATAATCATCGAATGTCAGGACGAAAGAAGCCAGTTCAAAAACAAGGACAAGGCGATGAAGCTTTTACGTACGAAGCTTTACGATATGAAAACGCAGGAACAGCACGATAAAATCGCAAACGAAAGGAAAAGCCAGGTCGGCACAGGCGACAGAAGCGAGCGTATAAGAACGTACAACTATCCGCAGGGACGCGTTACGGACCACAGAGTCGGTTACACCTCATACACGCTTGAAAGCTTTCTGAACGGAAATATATCCGAAATGATAGATTACATCATAAACGTCGACACGGCTGAAAAGCTTAAATCATAATGAAAACCGTAATTGAGAGAATATCAAAAACGGATGCCGACGAACGTATAATACAAAAAGCGGCAGAAATAATAAAGGCAGGCGGACTTGTTGCTTTCCCGACGGAAACGGTATACGGACTCGGTGCCGATGCGCTTGCATCCGATGCGGCACTGAAGATATATGAAGCAAAGGGGCGCCCTTCGAATAACCCCCTCATAATACACGTAGCGGATGCTGAAGATGCCGAAAAATACGCTTATACAAACGAGCTTTATTATAAGCTTACCGAAGCGTTTTCACCCGGACCCCTCACTGTAATTATGCCGAAAAAGGATATTATCCCCGACACCGTCACGGGAGGTCTTGACACGGTAGCCGTCAGAATACCGTCAAACGAAACGGCACGTGCTTTGATAAAATATGCAAACACGGCGATCGCCGCACCGTCGGCAAATACGTCGGGCAAACCCTCCCCGACAGAGGCATCGCACGTTATTGAGGACTTGGACGGAAAAGTTGATATGATAATCGACGGCGGAGAATGCGAAATAGGTCTTGAATCCACCGTTGTAAAAATAAACGGTGACGAGCTCGTACTTCTCCGACCGGGGGCAGTTGATGAAGAAATGCTCCGCTGTATATGTCCGAAGCTCACCGTATCGGACGCAATACTTAACAAATTGGAAGAAGGTCAAAAAGCGGAATCCCCCGGGATGATGTATAAGCATTACGCGCCCGAGGCGCCCGTTTATCTCGTTGACGGAAGCGAAAACGATATCATCGCTTTTTTCAAAGAAAAGCTTGCAGAAGATCCCTTAACAGGTGTTCTTTGCTATTCCGAACATAAGGACGAAATAAAAGGCAAAAACGTAAAGTATCTTGAACACTCCCACACGTCGCAGGCGCACGTGCTGTTCGGATATTTAAGAGGATTTAATAACAGCGGTGCAAACACCGTCTATTCCGTCATCCCCGACAGCGACGGAGTCGGTCTTGCAGTCCTCAACCGACTCATACGTGCGGCAGGATTTAACGTAATAAAGGTCTGATATGAAGATAATAGGATTGACAGGACAAAGCGGTGCAGGCAAAAGTGAAGCGTGTGCCGCATTTAAAAAGTACGGCATACCGTGTGTAAATACCGATGATGTATATCATTCCCTTTTGAAGCATAATTCGCCTTTGGTGTGTGAGCTTGTACGCACGTTCGGATTATCCATATCCGACAATGCAGGCGGAATAGACCGAAAAAAGCTTGCAAACATCGTTTTTTCCTGCAAGGATTCACTTAATACGCTTAACAAAATAACGCACAGGCACATCCTTTCCGCAAGCGAAGATATGCTGAAAGAATACGAAGCGTGCGGTGCATACGCCGCAGTGATAGATGCCCCCCAGCTTTTTGAAAGCGGATTTGATAAAAAATGCGACATCACCCTCGGCATTACAGCGGACAAAGAAACTCTCATCAAAAGAATAATATCACGCGACAACATAAGCGTAAGCGATGCGGAAAAACGGCTGAACAACCAGCACCCGAAGGAATTTTTTATTGAAAACTGCACGTACACGATAGAAAACACTCTCGGGCTTGACGAGCTTGAAAAAGCAGTCGCCTCCGTTATAAACGAAATAAAGGAGTTGTGATATGGCAGATGCAATAAAAAGAAGTGTTGTGGCAATACTTCTGATAATATCGGCAATCATTCTCGGATATATCGTTGACTCTGCTCTCGACAGCCGTGAGAAAGCCGAATATCCCGTTTTATACAGCGAATACGTTGAAAAGTATTCAAAAATGTATGATGTACCGCAGGACGTCGTCTATGCAATAATAAAAACAGAAAGCGATTTTGATCCCAATGCCACATCATCAAAAGGTGCAAAAGGACTTATGCAGCTTATGCCGAACACATACGAATGGGCGTGCGGAAAAACGAACATACCTTATGATGAAAACAAATTGACCGATCCCGAAACAAGTATACACTGCGGTGTTTATTATCTTTCCTACTGTTATGAGCAATTCTATATTTGGGAAACCGTATACGCCGCATATAATGCAGGACACGGGCAGGTGCGTACGTGGCTTGACGATGAAGAAATATCAAAAAACGGACACCTCATAAACATACCGTTCGAGGAAACATCATCGTACGTTGAAAAAGTATCAAAAGCAAGAGAGAAATATATAAAAATATTGGAGGAAAAATAAATGGCTGAAAAGACAAAAGGACAGCTTCTTGCAGAAAAGCTGACGTATAAAAAGAAGACTGCATACGAAAAGTATCCCGAAGAAACGGATATAATAAACAGCTACTGCGAAGGATACAAGGATTATCTTAACAAAGGCAAAACGGCAAGAGAGGCATCCGAGGAGGCCGTAAGACTTGCAAAAGAAAACGGATTTAAGGAATTCAACTTCGGTGACAGCATATCAAAGGGCGACAAATTCTACTACGTAAACAGAGAAAGAAGCGTATTTTTGTTCGTTATCGGCTCTGAAGATATTGAAAACGGTATACGTATCTGTGCATCGCACATTGACTCTCCCGCAATAGACCTGCGTGCCGTTCCCCTTTACGAAGACGGCGGTATGGCATTTTTCAGAACGCACTACTACGGCGGTATAAAGAAATACCAGTGGGTTGCAATTCCCTTGTCGCTCCACGGAATAGTTACCAAAAAAGACGGCGAAAAGGTAGTCGTAACGGTCGGTGAAGATATAAACGATCCCGTATTTTATATAAACGACATCCTTCCCCATCTCGGAAAAGAACAGTACGCAAAAACGCTCTCCGAGGGTATAAGCGGTGAAATGCTCAATATACTTATCGGCTCAACGCCTTACGATGACGATGCGGTAAGTGAAAAAATAAAGCTTAACGTATTGTCCATTCTTTACGAAAAGTACGGTATAACAGAGGAAGACTTCCTTTCGGCAGAGCTTCAGATAGTTCCCGAATACAAAGCACGCGACGTCGGCTTTGACAGAAGTCTTATTGCTGCATACGGTCACGACGACAGAGTGTGTGCTTACCCCTCCCTTACGGCTATGTTTGCGCTTGAAAATCCCGAGCACACGATCATGGCGATTCTCGCAGATAAAGAGGAAACGGGTTCAAACGGCTCAACGGGTATGAAAAGTGCAATACTTGACGATATCATAACGGATATATGCGTAACGCTCGGTAAGAATGAACGCCGAGTGCGTGCAAATTCAATGTGCCTTTCCGCTGACGTTAACGCCGCATATGATCCCAATTTTGCAAGCGCATTTGAGAAAAACAACTCCGCCGTTATCGGCTGCGGTGTCGGCATAAGCAAATATACAGGCGCAAGAGGAAAGTCCGACACTAACGATGCAACGGGCGAATATACTGCAAAAATAGCGAAGATATTCGACAGCGCAAACGTCGTATGGCAGACAGCAGAGCTTGGCAAGGTCGATTTTGGCGGAGGCGGTACGGTCGCAAAATATATAGCCGAAAGAAATATCGACACGATAGACGTAGGCGTTCCCGTTATATCAATGCACGCACCGTACGAGGTCGTTTCAAAAGCAGACGTTTACAATATGCACAAGGCAACAAAAGCATTTTTTGAAAAATAAATAGTTAAAACAGCTTATCATAAGCAATATGCATCGCAAAAGGTAAATCTTTTTACGGTGCATATTTATATGTGGGATAATAAAGCACATCTGTTTTTTACAGACTTCGGCAACTTTTGAAAACAATTTTAAAAGTACAAGAAAATTTTGCATTTTTATATTTACATTTTGGATAATTTGTTGTATAATACACAAAGTGAATAAATTTAAAGGAGATAGATAAATGGCAAACAAGATTTTGGTTGAAACATCTGCGCGCCACGTTCATCTTACAAGAGAACACGTCGAAATACTTTTCGGCAAAGGCGCAACACTTACACACAAGAAGGACTTGAGCCAGCCCGGTCAGTTCGCTTGCGAAGAAAGAGTAACTGTATCAGGCCCCAAGAAGGATATTCCCAACGTAATAATCCTCGGTCCTGAAAGACCTGCTTCCCAGGTTGAAATTTCCTTCACGGACGCACGTACACTCGGCGTTACAGCTCCCGTTAAGGAAAGCGGCGACGTTGCAGGTACACCCGGCGTTAAGCTTGTAGGTCCTTGCGGCGAGGTTATGCTCGACGAAGGCGTTATCATCGCAAAGCGTCACATCCACATGACACCCGAAGATGCAGCAGCTCTCGGTGTTGAGGACAAGCAGATCGTAAGCGTTAAGGTCGATTCCGAACGTACAACGATATTCGGTGACACAGTTGTTCGTGTAAGCCCCAAGTTTGCACTTGCAATGCACATCGACACAGATGAATCAAACGCTGCATGCGCTTTCGGCACGTGCTACGGTGAAATCGTAAAATAATTACCTTATAAAGGAGATATAAAAATGGCTGAATTACAGTATTCAAATGAAGTACAGCATATGTGTAAAGTGGCTAAAGGCCCTCATCACGGTCCTGCTCCCATTCCCGAAGAAGGCAAATGGGTAAAGGTTTATGAAATAAAGGATATTTCCGGTCTTTCCCACGGTATCGGCTGGTGTGCTCCCCAGCAGGGTACGTGTAAGCTTACACTTAACGTAAAAGAAGGCATCATTGAAGAAGCTCTCGTTGAAACACTCGGATGCTCCGGTATGACTCACTCTGCTGCTATGGCGGCTGAAATCCTCCAGGGCAAGACACTTCTCGAAGCTCTTAACACAGACCTCGTTTGTGATGCTATAAACGTAGCTATGCGCGAAATATTCAAGCAGCTCGTTTACGGTAGATCGCAGACAGCTTTCTCCGAAAACGGTCTTCCCGTAGGTGCTTCCCTTGAAGACCTCGGTAAGGGTCTCCGTTCACAGGTTGGTACGATCTTCGCTACAAAGGAAAAGGGCGTACGTTACCTCGAAATGGCAGAAGGTTATATACTTTCCCTCGCACTTGACGCAAATGACGAAGTTTGCGGATACAAGTTCGTTCACCTCGGCAAGATGATGGAAGCCATCTCCAACGGTACAGATGCCGCAGAAGCTTACGAAAAGAACGTTAAGACTTACGGCAGATACGACGGTGCGGCTAAATACATCAACCCCAGAAAGCAGTAATGGAGGGCAGACAAATGATAAGATTTGAAGGATATGAAAGAAGAATTGCCGGAATCGAAGCTTGCATGGCTGAATACGGCATTAAGGATCTTGAAGAAGCAAGAGACATCTGCCTTGCTAAGGGTATCAACGTTGAAGATATCGTTAAAGGCGTTCAGCCCATCGCTTTTGAAAACGCTGTTTGGGCTTATACACTCGGTTGCGCTGTTGCAATCAAAAAGGGAGTAAAAAATGCTGCTGATGCTGCTGAAGCTATCGGTATCGGTCTTCAGGCATTCTGTATCCCCGGTTCCGTTGCAGCTAACCGTAAGGTTGGTCTCGGCCACGGTAACCTCGGCGCAATGCTTCTGCGCGAAGAAACAAAGTGCTTCTGCTTCTTGGCAGGTCACGAATCCTTTGCAGCTGCTGAAGGTGCTATCGGTATTGCAAGAAGTGCAAACAAGGTAAGAAAAGAACCCCTCCAGGTTATTCTTAACGGTCTCGGTAAGGATGCCGCATATATCATCTCCAGAATCAACGGCTTTACGTACGTTGAAACAGATTACGACTTCTACTCTGACGAGCTTACAGTTAAGCGCACGATCGCTTACTCCGACGGCGAACGTTCCAAGGTAAGATGCTACGGCGCTAACGACGTTCTCGAAGGCGTTGCTATCATGAAGAAGGAAGCTGTTGACGTTTCCATCACAGGTAACTCAACGAACCCCACAAGATTCCAGCACCTCGTTGCAGGTACGTACAAGAAGTGGGCTATCGAAAACGATAAGAAGTACTTCTCCGTTGCATCAGGCGGCGGTACGGGCAGAACGCTCCACCCCGATAACATGGCTGCAGGTCCTGCTTCCTACGGTCTTACAGACTCTATGGGACGTATGCACGGCGATGCGCAGTTCGCAGGTTCTTCCTCCGTTCCCGCGCACGTTGAAATGATGGGTCTCATCGGCGCAGGTAACAACCCCATGGTTGGTATGACAGTTGCATGTGCTGTTGCTATCGAAGAAGCAAGCAAATAATTGAACAAAAAAGTAAACATTTACAAGAGTTTTGAGCAACTTTGAAAAAGCTTTCAAGGAAGTTCATGGCTAACGTAAAGCAACTTTTTAACAACATTCGATAAAGAAGAGTTAGACACATCATTTTTGAGTTTTCAAAAATGATGTGTCTGTTACTATGGAAGGAAAATATATGTTGAAAAAAATCGGAACTTTATTTCTTGCGTTTGCAGTGCTATGCACGGTTATGACCGGTTGTGAGAACAGCAATACTAATAGTGAAAATAATAACAATAATACCGAAACAACTTCTAAAATAACTGCGGATATAACAACTGAAAATAATAACAATAATACCGAAATAACTCCTAAAATAACTGTGGATATAACAACTGAAAATGCAATTAAATATTCAAAACTTATAACACATGAATTGGAACACCGCGCAACGGTAGGAAATGACGGAAAAGTTTTTTTGGAAAATTTCAATCCGCGTAATGCTGAATATTACACCGTTGTTTCACAATGGGAAAACATAGTACAAGTTTCTGCGGGATATGATAAACTTTGTGCATTGGATTCCAATGGTAACGTATATGCTACGGGTGATAAATATTTTATGGAGAGCATTAATTTATCAGCCTTTACAGATATTGTATGGATTGAGGCAACCGACCATGATATTTACGGATTGAAAAGTGATGGTACAGTTGTGTCTACCGGTAAATATGCTTTAGATGTATCTTCTTGGTCAAATGTTAAACAAATATCTGCTTCCGGTGAAAACAAAGATATTGTTCTTGGTTTAACCAATGATGGAAAAGTACTTGTTGAATCGGGATATGAAGAAATTTACGAAGCTAGAAATTGGACTGATATTATTCAATTTTCTGCAGGTAGATTGCATGTAGCAGGACTAAAGGCAGACGGTACAGTTGTAACTTGCGGTCGCCCATTGTTTGAAGACAAAGGTGATAAAGGTGAATTTAACGTTGCTGACTGGAAGGAAATAGTATATGTTTCTGCGGGAAATCAAACAACAGTCGCCTTAAAATCTGATGGTACAATAATATGCACTGGATATAATGAGTTTAAGTCCACTAAAGAATGGACCGATGTTGTTACCTTAAGTCAAGGTCCTAACATATTTGGTGCAATAAAAACCGATGGCACAGTTTTAAACAATTATGATGACAATGATGAGCTAATATTAGATTTAAAATAGAGCATATTTGATTTTGTATATTTTTACACGGAACTATATAGACTCAAAAAAAGAGATCGTTATACTCATCGGCGCAGGTAACAACCCCATGGTTGGTATGACAGTTGCTTGTGCTGTTGCTATCGAAGAAGCAAGCAAATAATTAAAGATTAATTTAATTAAAATGTGCCTCGGAAAAATCCGAGGCACATTGAATTTAATGACGCTTGCGTCATTTTAAGTACGCAACGCATTAAAAGAAAAAATAATGTTTAATCTCACATTAATACGCATGGTTAAATTTCACTTATAAAATTTTGATAACTGTGCGATCTTTTTGTACACCTATTAACCTTATAACATAAAAAGAGCTTTGGAAATCCAAGGCTCTTTTCGTTATAATGAAATTTGAAAAATTATATATTTCCACAGGAAATATATGCAAGCCCAATGCAGGTGTGGAGTGCGGACGGGCGTAGGAAAGCTATACAATTCAAACTTTACAAATGCAATATGCACTATCTTACGGTGTGCACTCCTTTACCCATCTCGTCAACTTTGGTGGCGGTCATGTGGTGTTTTTCGGTAACAATCATATTTATAATAAAAATAAAGCAATTAAATTCGAATCAAAAACTATATTTATATATTGATTTTTTTATCTTCATATGTTACAATTTTACCATAAATAAAGACAAGGGGGAGAAAAATGGGCGACATTGATTATATTAGAATAATTGAAGAAAAATACAACAGAATATACTCGTTTTGTCTGCGTGCCGTCGGAAACGCCGAAAGCGCACGTGATATCACCCAAGATACGTTTCTCGTTTTCTGGCAAAAAAGAAGCTCTTTATCTTTCAAAACGGAAGATCAATTTATGATATGGCTTTACAAAACAGCCAAAAACAAGATAAGCGAATATTATAAAGAAGTGATAAAAAGCAACAACGTCACGGATATATCCGAATGTAACGCCGCATATACTTTTGCGGCATCGTGGGATATGCCGTTAAGTCCCGAAACGGTTGACGAGGAAGTAGCAAAGCAATACGACTACATAATGTCCTCTCTTTCGCCCGAAGAATATCTCTTATACGATATGATATACGTTCAGAAAAAGAAATACTCGGATATAGCAAAGGAATTTGACATAACCTTAGACAAAGTAAAAAAGAGTGCCGTAAAGCTCAAAAAGACTCTGAACGCACTAAAAAATATCGTTTTCAACATCATAAAATTCATATTCCCATAACAAGGAAAGGAGGATACGGATGCCTTACTCTTACGCAAGTAAAGATCTATACACAGACTTTCAATTAAAGAAAGCTGATATAATAATAAATACCGAGCTTGAAAAGCCGACCAGAAAAATCAATGCACAGCTGATTGAAAAATGTTTTTCCCGTATAGAATCACTGCAACCAAACTTTTTGTCAGAAGAAGAAGTAAAGGAAAGTATAGCAAAAATAACGTCAATAAAGCAGAAAGAGCAGAAAAAACTGCCGTTACCCTTAAAAAAAGGACTTAAAAAATTCGTTTTCGTTCCTATAAGTGCCTGTCTGTCGGTATTGTTATTTGTATTTTTGCTGACTCCTTCAATATACAGTGAGGAAGATAATCTGATGCTAAAATATATGGATCAGATATCACAGTTAGGCCCCGGTGACAAGTTCGTATACGAAAACCACGAAATTATAACATTATTCGACGTTGAGTATATACCGCCCGAGCAGATAGAAGAGGTTTTATATTTTTCAGATTACGGTTATCTTTACCCTTCGTATTTACCCGAAGACAAGGAGATCCGTTCGCTTCTTTTAGTTCATGACGACGACACAGCCGATTATCTTTTTAAAAATCCTGTCCCCTTTTTCGGAATTTCAATGAAACCTGCAGATGGAAAATTCGACGACGAATATGACACGTACGTTGGAAAATACAAGTGTTTGTTCTATGATAACACCATATACGGTAGGCCGTGTTCCGTCCTTTTCGAATACAACGGTACACGATACCAGGTTAGCGCAAGAAGCAAAGAAGAAGCCATAAAAATAATAGAAGGGATGATATGATGAAAAAATTTTTATCTTTGATCATGACTCTTTCATTTATTCTCAGTACCTTGTCTTTAAGCATTTTCGCACAGGATGATACTGCGGTTGACTGTCCGCATACGAATTTGCAAACCGATGATTCAAACAGCTCTTCACAATCCGAGGAACCGTACAGCCTTATGTGTTCTTTCTTCGGTCACAAAAACGAATATGTAGAAACAAAAAGAGATTTTCTGCATCATGTTAGCCCAACAAAACCGTATTGCTATGAGGTTACGATTGTCGTATACGTTTGCTCAAGATGCGGTGAATATACCCTTGAGGAAACG
>JAZOSS010000079.1:0-18176 GCA_045657205.1 Eubacteriales bacterium | reverse complement strand
AATAATTTAACAAATTGGAATTTATCGAATTGTTTTAATACCGATATCTAAATCGGTGCAACTTGCCAGTTAGAACGAAAACCACCCGAATGGGTGGTTTTTCGTTTTAATCCATTCCGAGAGTGAGAATTGCATCTTCACTTTGGGTTATGAGCACGACGAGCGGTGCTCGTTGGGCACAAAGCCCTTAAAGGAAACTTGGCAGTGGAGAACAGTATTCAAATGCGGCACGATTACCGTTAAGAGTGACGAGATCTTGCCAGAAGATATGGATGAGGGCAATATTATTTTTGCTGCTCTTGACAAGATGTTTGATCAGATTATGAAAAAAGAAAGAGAATTAAAAGAATCTTTCGAAATAGTGGAATAAAAACATAACCACAAAAGTTCCCGAACAGCATTATACCTGGGTGTTGTTCGGGGACTTTTTCTATTTACTCTCAAAGCATAACCGTTATCTTGCTGCCGTTCTTCGATGAATAGACCGTGCGGTCGCCGCTCGAGACGGTTACGCGTTCGAGCACCGCATATATATCCGTATAAAAACACGTGTGTATCACGGCTACAGTTGTTTTTTTTATGAAGTAAATGATATCTTAAACCGAAAACAACTCACAGGAAGGGCTTGAACAACGTGGAAAAGTTTAAAAATTTTTGATATAATCAGTTTAATAAGTATTTGACGTCAATTTTTACTCTACCAACGGTTTATTTCTCCCTACTAAACCATTGGTATGTGTACTTTAATTGTGATATAGGTTATACTGTATGCGAAAGGAGGCAACTATGGATCAGTTGAAAATAGGAAAATTTATTGCCGAGTGCAGAAAACAGAAACACTTAACGCAAGTACAGCTTTCCGAAAAGCTCGGTATCACAGACAAAGCCGTATCAAAGTGGGAACGAGGCATAGCGATGCCCGATACTTCGATCATGCTTGAGCTGTGTGATATTCTTGGTATCAGCGTAAACGAATTATTAAGCGGGGAGGAAATCAATATGGAAAACGATAATCAGAAAAACGAACAGCTTTTGCTTGATATGGCAAAAGAATTAGAGAAGAAAAACAAAACTATTTGGAATGCAATGTGGGCGATCATGGCAGTGAGTATCATTGGATTGATCGGAGGTCTTGCGGCTATCGCATTTTTTATGCCCGAGGGTCCCGGAATGCTCGTTGCAATACTTGCACTCTGCGTGGTCTTTTTAATACCGTGCTTCTACGCATTGAAGCTTGAGGTAAGCGTTGGTGCTTATAAGTGCAAAAATTGCGGTTACGAGATCGTACCTACCTATACACAGGCGCTTAATGCGATGCATAGAGGTACGACTCGGTACTTGAAGTGTCCCAAATGCAACAAACGCACCTGGTGTAAAAAAGTATTTAAGAAGTAAATTACAATATTTAATAGGCGCATCGTAATATATGATGTTGTCGGTATTGAATGTAAGGAGTGCGCTCCCGTTTTCAGTACCGGCAATATCATATTTTTTTCATACGTCTTTGCAGAGGTGTTTATGAAACAGTTTATAAAGCCATAAATGAACGCCCGCAAACGTGTGCTCTTATCACTGCCAATATTATCACCGCTCTTTTATTTGCTGTCGGTCATCTGCCTGTCACCGCTACAACGCCGGGGCTGTCTCCTATGATCGTATTAAGATGTTTTTTACTGAATGGCGGATGCCATATTGTATCAAAGTTAATTTGGATCATATTTATATAAATTCCAATGTAAATAAGAGAGAAAATTACCGAACAGCACAGTAAAGCGAAATTATCAACCGAACGTGCAATATATGATTTTATATTTTGCCAAAACAAAAATCATTTTGAAATATGGGTTGACAAAGAAATAAGCATTTTGGTATAATTGGGTGGAAAAATAAAATTAAATATTTTTCTTTATACGATAATGGAGATATAATTTTATGAATTTTAGGCCCAACCCTCTTTTATACGGAGCGAACGAGGACTTTTTAAGCACATTCAAGCTTGTTGTTACATTACGCGATGACGTTGATTATGATCTCTTTGTAAGATCTGTCAATTCGGCGATGAAGCGCTATCCTTATTTTTGTGTTTTCCCTGAAAAAAACGGAAATGATATACAACTGCAATTCAATGAAGAGCCTGTTCCTGTATTTAAAGACGGCCGCTGTGTCGTGCTGGGAACAAAGGAAAGCAACGGACATTTGCTTGCGTTCGGATGTGAAAAGAGAAGAATAATTTTACACGCAAGTCACTATATCGCGGACGGTATGGGAATCAGCCCGTTACTGATGACGGTGCTTTATCTATATATTTCAGAAAAATACGGAACGGATGGCTTGAATTCCAAGCGTATCTTAATGCCGAATGATCCTGTTTCGGATAATGAGTACGCCTATCCTTTTCCCGAAGCACCTGTTTTAACAAACGCTAAGGAAACGCAGGAAAAGTCTTCGGATCGGGTTTATTCACTCGATCCCGATGCGTTTGATAATGAAGGTCTTTATGCCTATCATTTACATATTCCGCAGATATCTATGATGGACGTAGCAAATCCTTCTGACGGAAGCCCTGTTTCGTTTTTGTCGGTAATGTTATTCCGTGCCTTGTGCGCGCTTGATAAGGAGATCGATAAATCTGTTGTTGCACACGTTCAGCATCAATACCGCGCAGCCATAAACGCACCGTTTAACAGGCACAGTTTGGTAAGTTATATACCGGTTGAGCTTTCTTTGAGAATAAAAGACCGCCTTGTTGAATTGCAAAATACCGTTGTACGCGGACAAATTATCCTCGGAAGTGAGCCTGAAAAGGATCTGTGCTCAGTTAATCGTTTGGTATCGGTTTTTTCAAATGATGAAAGAATGAGCCTTGCGGAAAAACAGCTCGCGATGCGGCAGTATATCGAAAAAAGTATTAAAGGAAAGACTTTTGGTATCAGCTACGTGGGAAAAATGGATTGGTGCGGCATGGACAGATACGTAGAGGATCTGCACGCCTATATCGGAGAAAGATCCACACCCGATATGCTTTTGATCGAAGTTATGACAGTCGGAGAAGATTTTTCCGTGAACTTTATGCAAAGCGGTCGCGGTACACGGTACGTAGATGCTTTCATTCAACAATTAAAAAATTTCAATATTCCGGTAAGCCTTGTCGGTGAAGAACGATACACCTTGTGCGATACAAAGGTTTAGTATCGTTTTGTGATATACGAAGTTGGTTCATTTGGAAGAAAAGACCTTTGGTACAAAAGTGATAAATTCCAAAACACGAAATAAATAAAAAGATACTCCGTACTTTGAAAGTAAAAGAGTATCTTTTTTATTTTAATTATTCAACTTATTTATCCAGCGATTTTTTTGCAAGATGTTCTTCTCTTGCACTTGTACGGCCTTCTTCTTTGATGTCGCCCGCCTTCATAAGTGCGATCTTTGTCAGATACGGACCGACTATCTCGTATATCAGAACCGCAAACAGCGTAATGTTTCTTACAACAGCGCCGTCGGGCCCGAGTTCGATTGCTTTAATAGCCATGCCGAGCGCAACACCGGCCTGCGGTAACAGCGTAATACCGAGATACTTAACGATGTTAGGATCGCATTTCGTCATTTTTGCACTTATGTTAGCACCGAAGTACTTACCGATAGAACGTGAGATTATGTAAACAACACCTGCTACGACGACAGCCCAGTCGGTAAATACCGAAAGCTCAAGCTCCGCACCGCTGATAATGAAGAAAAGAATGAGAATGGGCGTCGTCCATCTGTCGGCTCTGTCCATCAGTTCCTCCGATACTTCACACATATTGCAGAACACTGTTCCGAGCATCATGCAAGCAAGCAAAGAGGAAAAACCGATGTGAATACCGCCGATATCAAATTTAAGACACGACACAGCGACCGTCATCATAACGAACGTAACCGATACAGCCATTCTTTTTGAACGTGAATGGAAATATCTTTCGCAAATGGTGAAGAGAAGTCCTGCTACAAATCCGAGAGCAAGGGAGAGAATAACCTCAAGCAAAGGCTCAAGAATGACCGAAAGAACGTCAACCGTTCCTGTGCTGATAGACTTTGCAATACCAAAGGAAACGGCAAAAACTACAAGACCGACAGCATCGTCCAAAGCAACTACAGGGAGAAGTATGTCGGTAACGGGTCCTTTTGCCTTGTACTGCTTAACGACCATCAACGTCGCCGCAGGTGCGGTAGCCGTTGCAACAGATGCCAAGACAATGGCGGCGGACAAAGAGAGCTTGTCGGGCATAATAAAGTGTAAGCCGATCAGCACAGCATCTACAACAACAGTTGTGAACAGTGCCTGCAAAACTCCGATAACGGTAGCTTGCTTGCCTATTTCTTTAAGCTGAGCAAGACGAAATTCGTTACCCATAGCAAAAGCAATAAAGCCGAGAGCGAGATCTGAAATGATACCGAAGCTTTCAATCTGCTCTGAGGTAATTCCTATTCCCGAAATGTTTAAAGAACCGAGGAGAAACGGGCCGATGAGAACACCGGCGATAAGATACGCGGTAACCGCAGGAAGCTTTACTTTCTTCGCAAGTCTTGATAATAAAAGTCCGGAAAGCAAAGCAATGGAAAGACTCATAAAAACACTTGCTGTCTGAGTCATAAAATACGCCTTCTTTCAAAATTGATTTTGCGGACATTTAAAGTTGTTAATTTTATAATGCCCCTTGTTTTCAAATGCTAAATAAACATTATACAGCTTTTTTATAAAAAATCAATAGTTTTTTGAAAACTGCTATTCTGAATTTTGAGAACTTAATAATGTGAACAAAGAACGGTGAGTTCTTTTTAAAGTTCTTGGTCTTTTGTTCGCTGAAACACAATTTACGCGATCTTTATTTGAATAAATTTGACGTTGGTATTAACATATATAAACTTAACTGTGAAAGATGAAAATAAGAAGAGATAGAAAATGTGTTTGGAAAAAAGTAGAAAAATATTAGTATTACGCGAAAAAAAGTTAATTAATTGTTGACATTAAAGTAAAAATGTGTTATAATGCGAGAAAATGTAGGTTTTTGCACAATAAAAGTGTTGACCTTCGTTAACTAATATTCATTTTTATTTTACTAAAAGAAAGGAAAACGTCATGTCAATTAATCTCAAAAAACTTTTGAACCCACTTGCATGTTTCGTTGTAGGTGTGTTCAACTTCATTCTCATGTGTTTCAATTATGCGGTTGCTTATGCGAGCTATGGGAGTGAAAAGATGTCAGAGGGTGTCAACGGGTACGAGTTTATGACTGCTGCCAGTGACCTTTCGGACTCTTCATCTTTCACTCTTGCATTTACATCGGTCCTAGTTATTATTCTCCTCGTACTTAGTATTCTTATGATACTTTTCGGCTTATTTGGCGCATTCAAAGCAACATCTGCAGGTGCAAATGTTCTCCCCGCTTTGAATACCAAGTTGATAAACAAGATCTCAACGATTGCAATGCTTAGTTATATCGGCATTAATGTTCTTGCTGCGATCTTTTCGTTCATAACTTTAATTGTTGTACGCGAAAAAATGTGGGGAGTTACAATTGGGGTAAGACCCGGCTTCGGTATGTATATTATGCTTATCTTCCCCATAATCGTTTTTGTTGCACTTAAATTGTTTGGTCCTATGGTTAAAAATCAGTCCGCAGTTCAGCCTAACAACGGTTATGCAGTTGACAACAATAATATGGGCGCATATAACAACGACGGTGTGAATAACGCTGCTTTCTACGCAGGGGCTGCAGCAACAGCCACAGCAGCAACGGTAGCGGCTGCAGCAAACAACGATGACGAAGATGGCGCTGCAACAAACGTTGATTTTACTAAAGTTAAAGATTTCTTTTCGAATACCGTAAATAAAACAAGCGGTTTTGTAAAGGAGAATCCTGCTTTGATCAAGCGTATCGGAATTATAGCGGGTGCTGCTTTGCTTTTGCTTGTTCTCATAATTATAGTTATTGCCGCTTGGCCTAAGGCAACAAAATATGTCATTCCTGAGAAATTTATATCGTTGACATATGATCCCGATAAGGAAGAAACATTGATTACTGTTGATGGTAAGGTTGTAGAATCTACTGTAGAGGGTGAAGCTTCTATTGAGAGAACATCTATTAACGGCAAAACCAAAGCGTTTGTTGTTGACGGCGAAGAAGAGGATGTATTGTATGTATATACAGGCAAGAAGCTCCTCACTGTTGCCGAAGAAGACAATATAAAAGACGTATATCTCGCATCCGAGGGTACAGCCCTTGCTTATATTGTTACTGACAAAGCCGAGGAAGAACAGGAACTTTTCCATTACGTCATTAAAGATGAAAAAGCGGAATCTATCACAGATGAAAAAGTTGCAAACATATGTATATCCCCTGATGGCAAAACGGTGGCTTATGCTGAATGTGAAGTGAAAGACGGCGAGTATGAATTTACAATGTTCACATATTCCGGCGGTAAGGCTGAAGAATATGAAGACGGCGACGGACTTGTACCTCTTGCAATATCAAACAAAGCTAAACTTGCTTATTATTATAACGTTGAAAAGAAGGCAGCTTACGTACAGAAGGACGGAAAGGAATCGGTCAAGATTCTTAATGATGTAAACAGTCTTCCTACTTTATATCTCAACACAGACCATACTCAGGTGATTTTCGGTGAAGGAAACGATGTTTATTTTTCCGAGAATGGCGGAGAAAAGAAAAAGATAACTTCAGATGGTGTCAGAATCGATGCAATGGGATACAGAAAGTATAACTCCGAAGTATCAAGTGGTACAAATTGTGCGACATTGCCTATGGAAAGTTTACTTGAACAGTATTTCATAGCTAATGAAGATCGTACACTTTACTATCTTGACGGTAAATGTGAAACACACAAGATAGAAGATTATGTGTACAGCTTTGAAACAACACCTACCGCAGAAGTTGTTTATTTCCTTAAAATTAACTCATTTGAAGGTTCCGGTGATCTTTACCGTGGAAGCGGTTCCAGCGAGGAAGGATACACTGAAATTGCAAGTGATGTTACATTATTTGAAATCACATCCGATGGTGAAAAGTGCTATTTTATCGATGAAGATGAAACACTCCGCTACGTAAAGAAAACTGGCGAACCCAAGAAGATAGCGGATGATGCCGAAAGAATGACGATCACACATGATGACTACCTCCTCTTCTTGGCTGATGTCGGTGATGACGAAACGGGTACACTTTATTCCAGCCGTAACGGCAAGGAAAAACAGAAGGTTGCAGATGATGTTGGAAGCGTTTCTGCACATGTAAATAATACCGTTTACATACAGAAGGTTAGTGACGATGAAGCTGCAATATATTCTGCAAAGAAAAAGACGAAGTTTGAACTTACTATTGAGCTCGAAATACCTTCTCAAAAATAAATAGTTTTAACACAGTCGAACGAAAGGTTCGACTGTGTTTTTTATATGCGCTGTGATAAAGATTTTGTGAAAAATTGAAATATTGTAAACAAAAAAGTTTACTTTACATTGAAGTGTTTATATGGTATAATAATATAAGCAAAAAATGATATTACTGGTAACGGAGGAAATGCAAATGAAAATACAGTTTATCGGTGCGACTCACGAAGTGACAGGAAGTTGTACGTTGCTTGAAGTAAACGGAAAATATTATCTTGTCGATTTCGGAATGGAGCAGGGCAGGGACGTTTTTCAAAATGTCGAGCTTCCTATATCCCCGTCCGATGTTGAAGCGGTATTTTTGACACATGCACACATCGACCACTCGGGTATGCTTCCAAAGCTTTACAAGGACGGTTTTAAGGGTTTGATATACGCAACGGACGTAACGTGCGACCTTTGTAATATTATGCTCCGTGATTCGGCTCACATCCAGGAAAACGAAGCGAAATGGCGAGCTAAAAAGGCTGAACGTGCAGGTGTTCCCGCACCCGAGCCGGTATATGATCTTAACGATGCCGTGGGTGCAATATCACGCTTCCGCCCCTGCTATTACGGACAGATAATAAAAGTCGGTGAAGGTGTTGAGGTGCGTTTTACCGATATCGGGCACCTTCTCGGTTCAGCTTGTATTGAGCTGTGGCTGACAGAGGGCGACGTAAGCAAGAAAATAGTATTCAGCGGTGACGTCGGAAACACGAATCAGCGTATAATAAAAGATCCCGAACAGATCGAAGAAGCGGATTATCTCGTTATAGAATCGACGTACGGCAATCGTGTTCATACAGGCGACAGAAGCAACGTCGTGTACGAGCTTGCAGGTTATATCCAAAAGGCACTTGACAACGGCGGAAACGTGATAATACCGTCGTTCGCCGTGGGAAGAACGCAGGAGATGCTCTATGCGATAAGAGAGATAAAACAAAAGAATCTCGTCAAAGGGCACAACCGTTTTCCCGTTTACGTTGACAGCCCGCTTGCATCGGAAGCAACTGCAATATTTATGCAGTGCAATCCCGTATGCTTTGACGAGGAAACAACTGAACTTATCAATAAAGGAATAAACCCGATTTGGTTTGACGGTATACGTATATCGACAACAGCGGACGAATCGAAGGCGATAAATATAAACGAAGAACCGAAGGTGATCATTTCCGCCAGCGGAATGTGCGAGGCGGGACGTATACGCCACCATTTAAAGCATAACCTGTGGAGAGCAAACAGTATAATTCTTTTTGTCGGATACCAGACAGAAGGTTCTTTGGGAAGAAGACTTCTTGACGGCGAAAAAACAGTAACGCTTTTCGGTGAAGAAATAACGGTAAATGCTGAGATATGCTCACTTCACGGTACGAGCGGACACGCCGACAGGGACGGACTTTTGCGCTGGGTAAACGGATTTAAAAGCAAACCCGAATTCATATTCGTCAACCATGGTGACGACGATGCTTGTGAAGATTTCAAAAACCTCATTTCTGAAAACGGATACAGAGCGGCAGCGCCGTACAGCGGTGCCGAATACGACCTCAAAGAGGGAATAATGACCGTATATGCACAAGGTAAGGAAATAGAGCGCAAAACGGTAAATAAGGGAAATTCGCGTGCCGAAATGATATATAACGATCTTGTTGCCGAAGCTGAAAAACTCCTGGTTTTGGTAAAAGACAGGCGCGGCAGACCGAATAAAGATAATACGAAGTTAATGACACAGATACGAGAAATAAGAGAAAAATGGAGAGATTGAGCGGTTTTACTGTTTTTCTCTTGACAATGCAAGGTTTTTATGTTAATATTGTATATAGGGAATAATACTCCTTTTTTGGGGTTAAAAGAAAGGAATATACAAAATGGGAAAGTTTGTTATTAACAAAACGAAAACCGGCTACACATTTGCGCTCAAGGCAGGGAACGGCGAGTCTATCGGCATAGGCGGAGAAGTTTTCACAACTCTTGCAAGCTGCAAAAACAGCATTGAAAGTGTAACTAAAAATGCGCAGATAGCAAACGTTGAAGATCAGACTGTAGAAAATATTGAAGCTGTAAAGCATCCTAAATTTGAAGTTTACGAAGACAAATCGGGTGAATTCCGCTTCCGCCTCAAAGCGAGAAACGGTGAGCCTATCCTCGCAAGCGAAGGCTACAAGGCGAAAGCAAGCTGTCTTAACGGCATTGAAAGCGTGCGCAAGAATGTTGTTGATGCTGCTGTTGAAGAGCCTGCAGAAGACTGATTGAAAAATTTTAAATGACAAACGGCCGCTGATAACATAAACTGTTGTCAGCGGTCGGCTTTTACTTTCTTGCAAATTTTACGCACTAAAATTGCAATAATATAAAAAAATGCAGGAATAAAACAAAAAAGTATCACATTCTTTTCAAATTTATGTTGACAAAACAAAGTATAATTGTTATAATAAACCCCGAATGAAATAATAACAGCAGAAAGTGCAAGTTTTGAAATATAATTCTTTCAAACGCAGGATTTTAATAAATTCGTTGCATATCGCACTTTCAGAAAGGTTTGGTAATATACTATGGCAAAAATCAAAGCAGGTATAATCGGTGCTACGGGAATGGTAGGGCAGAGATTTATTCAGCTCCTCGACAACCACCCGATGTTTGAAGTGTGCGCTCTTGCGGCAAGTGCAAGAAGTGCAGGTGTTCCTTACGAAAAGGCAGTTGAGGGAAGATGGAAGCTTTCATGTGATATTCCCGAATACGCAAAGCAGATGACAGTATACGATGCGGCAGACGTTGAAAAGGTAGCGTCTATGGTCGATTTCGTTTTCTGTGCTGTCGATATGAAAAAGGAAGAGATCAAAGCTCTTGAAGAAAAATATGCAAAAGCTGAAGTTGTAGTCGTTTCCAATAACTCAGCAAACCGCTGGACGGAAGACGTTCCTATGATGATCCCCGAAATAAACGATTCTCATACGGAAGTTATCAAGTACCAGAAGGAACGCCTCGGAACAAAGAAAGGCTTTATCGCTGTAAAGCCCAACTGTTCTATCCAGTCGTACGTTCCGCTTATAACACCCCTTTTGAAGTTCCGTCCCACAACCGTTGTTGCAACCACGTATCAGGCAATATCGGGTGCAGGTAAGACGTTCGTTCAGTGGCCCGAAATGATTGATAACGTCATTCCTTACATTGGCGGCGAAGAAGAAAAGAGCGAAAAAGAACCTCTCCGCGTATGGGGTAAGGTAGAAGACGGAAAAATCGTTCCTGCATCCACTCCCACAATTACAACACAGTGTATAAGAGTTCCCGTGTCCGACGGACATATGGCGGCTGTATTTATAAGCTTTGAAGAAAAGCCCTCCAAAGAAGAGATCCTTAAGGCGTGGGCTGAGTATTCGGGCAAACCCCAAGAGCTTAAATTGCCTTCCGCTCCCGAGCAGTTTATCACGTATTTTGAAGAGGATAACCGCCCTCAGACAAAGCTTGACAGAGATATTTACGGTGGCATGGGTATATCTGCGGGAAGACTCCGCGAAGATACAGTTTACGACTATAAGTTCGTAGGTCTTTCACACAACACGCTCAGAGGTGCAGCGGGCGGTGCGGTTCTTATTGCAGAGCTTTTGGCTGCTGAAGGATTCATTTATTAATAGGAAAGCATAGATGGATATTTTAAAGAGAATAGAAAGCTCGATGGATAAGTTTTCCAAGGGACAGCGTGCCATTGCAAACTATATGCTCGCTCACTACGAGAAAGCGGCGTATATGACAGCACTCAAGCTCGGTTCCGAGGTAAACGTGTCCGAATCGACCGTCGTGCGCTTTGCCATAGAGCTTGGCTTCGACGGTTATCCGGATCTTCAGAAATCGTTAAGAGAGCTTATACGTGCACGTCTTACGACCCTTCAGCGTATCGAGATAGCAAACGACAGAATAGGCGAAGGCGAGATACTTGAAAAAGTCGTAAACTTTGACGTTGAAAAATTAAAGATAACTCTTGAAAGTATTGATAAAGCGGCTTTTGATAAAGCAGTTGATACGGTTGTTTCAGCCCGCAAGATATTTATAATGGGTGTGCGTTCCTCGGCTTCTTTGGCGCAGTTTATGAACTTCTATTTCACAATGATGTTCGATGACGTAAAGCTTGTCAGCACGACGAGCAGATCCGAAATATTCGAACAGCTTTTCAGAATAGGACCTGATGACGTTATAATCGGTATAACGTTCCCGAGATATTCCAAGAGAGTCATAAATGCAATGGAATTTGCAAAATCAAGAGGAGCTAAAACTATAGCTCTTACAGACTCTGTTGACTCTCCGATCGCGGAAAAGTCAGACTGCGTACTCGTTGCAAGAAGCGATATGGTATCGTTTGTCGATTCACTCGTTGCTCCTCTCAGTATCATCAATGCAATGACTGTTGCGATAGGTAAGAAAAAAGAAAAGGAACTTATGGATACCTTCAACGAGCTTGAAGATATCTGGGATAAGTACGACGTTTATGACAAAGCAGGCAAGTAACGCTTGTAAAAAAGTCGCCGTGATCGGCGGCGGTGCGGCAGGACTTTTCGCCGGAGGTATGTGTGCCGAAGGCGGTCTTGCCGTTGATATATATGACAAAAACGAGGTTTTCGGCAGAAAGCTTCGCATAACCGGTAAAGGAAGATGTAACGTCACAAACAACTGTACGAAAGAGGAGTTTTTTGCAAACGTTCCGACTAATCCGAAATTTCTCTATTCGTGCTACTCGATGTTTGATCCTTCCGATACTATGGCTTTTTTTGAAGGATGCGGCGTACCGCTCAAAACCGAACGCGGCAACCGCGTTTTTCCCGTATCCGACAGAGCGCACGATATTGCAGATGCACTCGTTACGTATTGCCGTAAAAACGGTGCGGTGCTTATAACCGATAAAGTTAAAAAGATCGGATACGAAAACGGTGCATTTACCGTTTACGGAAGTACGAAAAAGCAATATGACAGAGTCATAATAGCAACAGGCGGCGTTTCCTACAAAGCAACTGGTTCGACCGGTGACGGATATGTTTTTTCAGAAGCCTTCGGACACACGGTGGTATCTCCCACCCCGTCGCTCGTTCCGCTCGTCTGCAGTGAAAAATACTGCGGTGAGCTTATGGGACTTTCGCTTAAAAACATCGAAGTGAAGTTTGTCGATACGAACATAAATAAGACCGTGTACCGTGATTTCGGTGAAATGCTTTTTACACATTTCGGTGTAAGCGGTCCTGTCATATTAAGTGCATCGGCAACACTGAAGCCTATGCAAAATGGAAGATACAAGCTTTTTATCGACCTTAAGCCTGCACTTGACGAAGCAGAGCTTGACAGACGGCTTCTTTCGGATTTTTCCAAAAACATAAACCGTAATTTTTCAAATTCTCTCGGCGCCCTGCTTCCGCAAAAGCTCATACCCGTTATGGTACGCTTGTCCGGAATAGACCCTTATAAAAAGGTAAACGAGATAACAAAAAAAGAAAGACGTAATTTGCTTGAGCTGTTAAAGAATTTTCCCTTGACCGTTGATGGCTTTTCTGTTATAAACGAGGCGATAATTACCTCCGGCGGTATAAATATCAAAGAAATAAACCAAAAAACAATGCAGTCAAAGCTTGTAAACGGTTTGTATTTTGCAGGTGAAGTTATCGACTGCGATGCCTACACAGGCGGATTTAATTTACAAATTGCATTCAGTACCGCATATGCGGCGGCAAATGCTTTGATAAATGAAAGTGAGATATAAAATGCGTATAAATATAGCAATAGACGGCCCTTCGGGAGCAGGTAAGAGCACGGTTGCCAAAGGACTTGCAAAGTCATTGGGCATCATACACGTTGATACGGGTGCAATGTACCGTGCCGTTGGACTTTATATGTACGAAAACGGCATATCCCCCGATGACGAAGAAGCTGTTGTAGGTGCTCTTGAAAATGTAAAAATCGGTCTTGAATTCAAAAACGGTGTGCAGCATATATATCTCAACGGCAAACAAGTGGATTCCGATATAAGAACGGATACGGTATCTATGTACGCATCACGTGTTTCGTCTATCGGTAAAGTACGCAGCTTTCTTCTTGATACACAGCGTGATATAGCAAAAAACAACGACGTCGTAATGGATGGCAGAGATATCGGCACGGTGATATTACCCGACGCCGGACTTAAAATATTTATGGTTGCAAATAACGAAGCGCGTGCAAAAAGAAGATATAAAGAGCTTATCGAAAAGGGCGAAAATGTAACGTACGAGGAAGTTCTTTCGCTTATGACAAAGCGTGACGACAACGATAAAAACCGCAAAATAGCACCCGCCGTTGCGGCAGAGGATGCGATACTTTTCGATAACACAGAATACGGACTTGAAGAAAGTATACAGTACGTGGCAGATCTTGCCAAAAAGAGGTTCGGATTATGAGCTTTTATACAGGAGCCATAAAGGTACTCGGACCTGTGATCAGGCTTTTGCTTGGTGTAAGAGGTGTGCAGGGAATTGAAAATATTCCCGAAGACGGCGGACTTATATGTGCCAACCACACGTCTTTATGTGATCCCATAATACTTGCAGCAACACTCAAAAAACCTATAAAGTTTATGGGTAAGGCTGAACTTTTCAAAGTTCCTGTGCTCTCATCAATTATTAAGGCGTTCGGAGCGTTTCCCGTTAAAAGAGGCGGAGCTGATGCCGCATCCTTGAGATTGGCTCAAAAACTTCTTGAAAACGGAGAATATGTCGGAATATTTCCACAGGGAACGAGATGCCCGAAGGTTGATCCGAGAAGTACCGATGTTAAGATGGGTGTCGGACTTATAGCAGGCAGATCCCATTGCCGTGTAATACCCGTGTATATAAAAACACCGAAAAATAAAGCAGGTTTTTTCAAAAAAACGTACGTCATAATCGGTAAGCCTATCGAAAACGAAGATTTTTCATTCAATGAAGAAACGATGAAAGAGTACGAAAATGCCGCAAAGCTTATTTTTGATGCTGTATGTTCTCTTGAAAGTACTTCATCGGAGGAAAAATAATGGGTGTTGTTATTGCTAAGTACGCAGGGTTTTGCTTCGGTGTACAGCGTGCGGTAAGTACCGTGTACGATATAATAGAAAAAGAAAAAAATTCAAATATATATACACTCGGGAAAATAATACACAATCCGATAGTAACCGAAGAGCTTGAAGCAAAGGGAGTAAAGATCATCTCTGATGAGGATATAGACAGTGTTGCCTCTCTTGCAAACGAATCATCACCTGCCGTCGTTGTTATCCGTACGCACGGTGTCGTAAAGGAACTTTCTGATAAACTCCTTGCACTTGAAAAAAACAATCCGTTTTTTCACGTGGTCGATTGTACCTGCCCGTACGTTAAAAAGATACACAATATCGTCGGTGAAAACTCAGCGAAGGAAACTTTGACGGTCATATTCGGTGACAGTAAGCATCCCGAAGTTGAGGGAATACGCAGTTACTCAAACGGAGAGGTGCGTACGATACTGTCCGAAGATGATGTGGATGACATTGTTTGTGAATATAATGATTCGGAAAAACGTATAATTGTTGTATCTCAGACCACACAAAATATGATCGAGTGGAAAAAGTCACAAAAAAAACTCAAAAAAGTCTATACAAATACAAAAATTTTTGATACAATATGTTCTGTAACTGAAAATAGACAGAAAGAGGCAGAAACTCTTTCTTCCAAAGTCGATCTGATGATAGTCATCGGCGGCAAGGACAGTTCAAACACAAACAAGCTGTACGGCATTGCAAAGAGCAAATGTCCCAATACCGTTATGATAGAACGTGTAAGCCAGCTTGGTGATATTGATATTTCTAAATATAATAATATAGGAATAACTGCCGGTGCTTCCACACCGGACAGCATAATACAGGAGGTATGGAGAAAAATGAGTACAGAACTCAAAATTGAAAATGGCGAAAACTTCGCCGAAATGCTTGAAGAATCTTTCAAAACTTTAAATACAGGAGATGTCGTAACCGGTACCGTTATAGCTGTGTCGAACAATGAGATACACGTCGATTTGGGCGCAAAAGTTACAGGTATATTGTCATATGATGATATCACAGACGAACCCGGTTTGAAGCTTGACGAGATGTTTAAAGTAGGCGATCAGGTAGAAGCGATCGCTATGCGCGTGTCCGACGTTGACGGCGTTGCAACACTTTCCAAAAAGAAGATCGACGCAAAGAATAAGTGGTCATCAATCGTTGCCGCTTACGAAAGCGGTGAGATCCTCGAAGGCAGATACGTTGAAGTCGTTAAAGGCGGCGTTATAATGTCCATCGACGGCGTACGCGTATTCGTTCCCGCATCACATACACTCGTTCCCCGTGACGGCGATCTTACAACGCTCAACAACAAGCGTGACAGAGTTAAGATCATCGAGATCGACGAAGCGAGACACCGCGCAAAGGCATCCGCCCGCATTGTTGCACGTGAGGAAAGAAAGAAGGCTGAGGCTGATTTCTGGGCTAACATCGAAGTTGGCAAGCATTACACAGGTGCTATCAAGTCCCTTACATCTTACGGCGCATTCGTTGATCTTGGCAGCGGTATCGACGGTATGGTTCATGTTTCCGAGCTTTCATGGCAGAGAATCAAGAACCCCGCTCAGGTAGTATCCGTAGGTCAGACTATCGAAGTATTCGTTAAGGAATTTGACGCTGAAAAGAGAAGAATCTCTCTCGGCTACAAGACAGAGGAATCAAACCCCTGGACACTCTTCACAAACAAGTATTCCGTAGGCGACGTTGCGAAGGTTAAGATCGTAAGCCTTATGCCCTTCGGTGCATTCGCTGAAGTTCTTCCCGGTGCTGACGGACTTATCCACATTTCACAGATCGCAGACAGAAAGATAGACAAGCCTGCTGACGTATTGGCAATAGGCGACGAAGTAGATGCAAAGATCGTTGATATTGATATGGAAAACCAGAAGATCAACCTTTCTATCCGCGCACTGCTCGCTGCTGAAGAAGTAGAAGAAGCTCCTGCTGCTGAAGAAGAAGCAGAAACTCTCGTTTACTCTGACGAAGCTCCCATTGAAGGACAGACAGACGCTGAATAAGCTGTAATAAAAATCGGGTGTCAAAGCACCCGATTTTTTTATGGAATTTTCATTGTAACCGCAGGGGGGGACCTGCTTGAAAAACTCTTTTTCTTGGTTTTTAAGTAGGGCGGATTGTTGCCACCAAAAATGGTATAGCCTTCTCTTCAGAAAAAACATTTCTCTATATAGGAGAATATTGACGAATGAGATGTATGAAGGATGATTAAATTAATAGATCCACGGTTGCTGTTATACGAAAAGACGGACTCAAAGTGTAATCTGAGTCCGCCTTTTTATTTTACATCATCTGCATAAGTGCATCAATATCGGCTTCGGTAACAACACCGTCACGGTTTATGTCCGCATATTCGCTGCGGGCAATCATACAGCCTTCGCTTAATTGTTTTTTAAGCCTTAAAAGGTCTTTTGCGTTTATAATTCCGTCGCCTGTGATATCACCGCCTACAACAATGGCTATGCTGTCAACGACCTCGCCGTTGCGTATAAACTGAACGACACAGCCTGTTTTTACAATATCGTCTTTGTCAAGGATAGTTTTTCTCTCCGCATCAAATACAAATACTTCGTAAATTGCGGTGTAAGGGGATGAAAATTCTTCAACCGTCGTGCCTGCTTCTACAGGGGCTGTAACTGTTTGCGCCTTCTTCGGCTCAACCGTTACTTTGTATTCAAACGAGTGATCGCCGTGTGTTATCACAACGAACTGTGTACCGAACTTATTACTGTCGTATCCCGACACTTCGTAATCTTCAATTTCCGTAAAACTGCCGTCGGAGTACGTTTTTACAACAACGGCACCGTCAAGGGAAAGTGATTCACCGTAGGTGTATACAGTCTTTTTCGGTCTTGCAAGGAATTTTATGCCGACTTCCGTTTTTTCGGAGTAGTTGTACGTAATAACGGCATTCGTCAGGTCGTCGTTGTATTCGGAAATCGTAATCCTTTCCCATTCAGCTTCCGTTCCTTTGTAATACACTTCTTCAATGGAGGTGCAGCGCCAGAAGGCGGAATCGCCTATGCTTGTAAGGCTTTGAGGGATGATAACGGTTTTTATTTTGTCGCATTTGTAAAACGTATCTTCGGGGATGGAGGTTATACCGTCGGATATCTTAACGCTTGTTATAGTATCTCTGTGTTTGTAAAACGGAATGTCTGTAAATTTAAGCGCGCCCGTGCCGTTTATTATAACGGTACCGTCTTCAAACAGCACCCATTCACCAGTGCCGAGGGTGCCTGATGCAATGCATGAACCGTGGGAGTTATCTTCATTTCCTCCGCTGTTTCCGCCGTCCGTTATAACACCGTAAACGATCTCCGCATTTGTCAGATAACCGTTTCCGCTTGTTATAACGATCTCATTCCACTCGCTTTCACTTCCTGCATAATATACTTTTTTAATTGATGAACAGTCCGAAAAAGCATTTTCATTTATCTTCACAAGGCTTTTCGGAAAAGTAACCGTTTCAATACCGCTGCAACCGTAAAAAGCATTTGATTGAATAACAGCAACCCCGTCTGGTATTACAAGAAATTTTATACATTCAATATCATAAAAAACATACCTGTTTACAGTTGTGATATCGGCAGGCAAGACGAGTTCTGTCACAAGCTCACCGTTAAGATACAGTTTTTTAGCATAGTCAAACGGATTGGAGTAAGAATCATCAAACGAAAT
>JAZOSS010000078.1:0-26739 GCA_045657205.1 Eubacteriales bacterium | reverse complement strand
GTATTTATCCGCAAAAGCGTGATATAGACCGTTTGTTTTAATCATCGTTTTCTCCCCTTTCATAGACCGTCTTAACTGCTTCTTGTAAAAGCTCGTACGGTATTCCCTGCTTTTTGAGATCCGTTATCACTTCGGTGATGTACTTTTTTCTTTCGTCGTTTTTTTCTCCCGCGTAGGCGACGTAGACTCCTTTTTTGGGTATGGACGTTATAAAGCCTCTTTCTTCAAGCAAGGAATACGCCCTTGCCGCCGTATTGGGATTTACACCGCATTCCTCTGCGGCACTGCGTACCGAGGGAAGCTTATCGCCGTTTTTTAGCACGCCGAGCTTTATATAATTTTCATATCTCTGCGCTATCTGCACGTATATTTCACCGCCGGGTGAAAATTTCCAAGCCATTCGATCACCTCCGAAATTCTGTATTAACTGTACTATCTGTACCATTTGTACTATATCATATATTTTCCGTTTTGTCAAGTGTTCCCTCTTGCAATATTCATTATTTTTGCGTATAATTATAAAAAAAGGAAAAGGAGTACGGATATGACTTTTTACGAAATCACAAAAGAAGATAAAATGCTTATAGAAAAAGCCCTTGAAATTATGGAAAAAACGCTCGACACGGTAACGCTTCACCACACAGTCGGCTGTGCGCTTTTGTGTAAAAACGGAAAAATATACACAGGCGTAAACTGTGACGGCATACACGGCTCTTGTGCCGAATATACGGCGATGGGTGCCGCTGTTTGTGCAGGCGAAAAGGAATTTGACACGATCGTTGCCGTACACAGAAAAGCACCGAACTTTCTTTTCGCTCCATGCGGAAACTGCCGTCAGATGCTTCACGACTACGCACCCGATATAAAGGTTATTTTAAACGACGATGAAAACAACGTAATAAAAGTCGGAATAAAGGACCTCCTGCCGTTTGCCTGGAAAGATGCCGAATAATTAAAAAGCACCCCCTTACGCCACGCGAAAGTGAACCGTAAGGGAGTTTTTATGTAAACTATTAAGCACCAAACACAAGCCAGAGGTAAATATATGCAGGAATGATCGCCGAAAGAGTAAAAGGAATACCTATTTTAAAGAAATCGGAATTTTTAACTGTATAGCCTTCCTTACGGAGAATACCGATACCCGTGATATTTGCCGAAGCTCCGATAGGCGTACAGTTACCGCCGAGGGTTGCACCCGAAAGGAGTCCGAAATAAAGCACCGTCGGGTCTACGTTGAGTGCTGTTGCAAGTCCCGCAATAACGGGGATCATCGTTGCAACGTAGGGGATATTATCAATAAATGCCGAAATTACAACTGATGCCCACACGACGACCGTATAAAGCACAAACACGTTTCCGCCGCCCATCTTTGCAAGAAGTTCTGCGGCAGCATCAATTACGCCCTGTTCCGAAATACCGCCTATCATAATGAACAGACCGAAAAGAAGTCCTATCGTCTGGAAGTCTATCTCCTTCAGGGGAGACGTGATCGCTGTCACGTTCTTTTTGCGTATAAAATTATAGATTATTCCTATAAGCAACAAGCCGCAGCAGATAAGTCCGTTTGTAATATCGGGCTTATTGGGAATAAACGACGCACATATAAGCAGCACGATCGTGCCGAGCAGAAGGACTGACGGAACAAAATCCTTAACCTTTGTGCGTTCGTGTGTTTTGGGTATTTCAGCCTTTTCTTTTCTGAACAAAAAGGCTAAAATAAGTGCTGACAGAAGCGCGCCAAGCTCAACGGCGAAAAACATACCGGGCTTGCCTTTATAAATAAAGAAGTCCGTAAAGCTCATATCAAGCGCCGAGCCGAGCATAATAGCCGTCGTGTCTCCTACAAGCGTTGCCGCGCCTTGCAAATTGGACGATACTGCTATCGCTATGATAAACGGAACGGGGTTCGTTTTCAGCTTTTTACAAATTTCAAGTGCAACGGGTGCTATCATAAGCACGGTCGCAACGTTATCGACAAACGCGGATATGATACCTGCAAACAGAGCCATCGCAACTGCCGCCAACTGTACATTAGGTGCTTTTTCCATTATCAGGTCGGCAAGCAGTTCGGGCATTTTACTTTCGATAAACAATGCAACGACGCCCATCGTTCCCGCTATCATAAGCAAAACGTTAAAGTCTATCGCGCCGAGAACGATTGAGATCGGAAGCATCCCCGAAACAATAAAGATAAGAGCCGATGCAAGTGCAATATAAGGTCTGTACTTGCTGAATACCAGCATAAGCACGTACGTTACGGCAAACAATGCCAAAGCCGCGTACATCATAAAATCAACTTTTTAATCCTTTCAATTTTCTTTACTGGAGCCTACGGGATTTACAATACTGTATCCGATATTTACAAGGTGTGCCGATACACGTTCAAGCCCCAGTACGGCAGATGAATAATAAGGGCTTACCTCTACGTTGCAATTTCCTCCAACAAGACGTGAAAAGTGGCTTGCCGTAAACTCTTTTTTCATTTCATCAACCTTTATTTTAAGCTGTGTCAGCTCGTGGAGATTTTCCTTGTTCACGTTTTCAAACGCATCTTTGGAAATGACCAGCATCTGCAAGACAGTTTTGTTCAATTTCTTTATATCGTTCTTTGCCGTTTGAGAAAATTCGAGCTTCTTTGAATCCATTTCCTCGTCGATATTGTAAAAGTTTTCGGCGTGGTCGCCTATTCTTTCAAGATCGTTGAGAACGTGGAAATACGATCCTATGATATTTTCATCACTGCTCGATGCGTTCGCGGAAAGCTTTATCAAAAACTTCGTAAGCTCACCGTTTATAAAGTCAATAACAGCTTCGTTCTTTTTGATGATCTCACCGCTTGACGGTGCTCTTTTTTCCATTGAGCCAAACGAAAGGTCTATATTTTCTTCGACAAGGCTTATCATATATTCCATTTCTTTTTTGACCTGCATCAAGGCGATAGACGGTGTTGACAAAAGTCTGTCGTCAACGTATCGCAATACAAGATCGTCTTTGTTCGTCTTTTTATCCTTAATTATAAGGCAGGAATATTTAACGAGATATTTTGTAAACGGAAGCAGCATGCACGTCGTAGTTACGTTGAATATGACGTGGAATACAGAAACACGCATCTGAAGCGACATAGGATCGCTTCCCGGGAAGATCGACACAAGCAGATCTACCGCAGGCTTTCTGAATATCCAGATAAGTGCCGTAAACAGCACGGTACCTATGACGTTAAAGGTGAAGTGTATAAGTGCAACTCTTTTTGAATTGGCGTTTGCACCTATTGATGCAAGCAGAGCCGTCACACACGTACCTATATTTGCACCTAAAATGATGAAAAGTGCAAGATCAAGCGGAAGGACACCCGTACCGACCATCGTGATAACGACACCCGTCGATGCAGACGAGCTTTGAATGAGGGCAGTAAATATAACACCTACCAAAATAAGCAAAAGCGGAAAATCTATGGTTTTGAAAATATTTGTAAACAGCTCCTCAACAAGAGGATTTCCGAAAGCTTCTTCACTGCTCATTACGTTAAGTCCGACGAATATAAGTCCGAGTCCCGAACAAAGCAAGCCCGCAAGCTTTATCTTCTCGCTTTTAAAGAAGCTCATCATAACTCCCGCAAATGCGAAAAGATACATAAGCATATTGAAATAATCGTTCTTCAAAGCGACGAGCACGCCTGTTATCGTCGTACCGATATTTGCACCCATAATGATCGGGGTAGCCTGCATAAGCGTCATAACGCCTGCATTTACAAGACCTATTACCATTACGGACGTGGCAGACGAGCTTTGAATTATTGCCGTAACGCCCGCACCTATTCCGACACCTGAAAAACGGTTGTTGCTGATCTTTTCAAGCAGCTTCTTCATTCCGCTGCCTGCACTTTTTTCAAGTGCTTCACCCATAAAGTTCATTCCGACGATGAATACACCGACACCTGCAAGCAGCCATATAAGGCTCCCTATAAGCTGTAAGATTTCATTTCCCGATAACATAAATCCACTCCTTTCGGGATATAATGGAAAATTTTTATTCTATTATAATTCCACTATATGATAACACATTTTCAGCAAAGAAACGGTAAAGACAAAAAGCTGTGCGATAATAATACCGCACAGCCGTATTTTTCAGTTGTTCATTCTGTACCCGACGCCGAGCTCGTTTGTAATATAGCTCATCTCTCCCGGACGTGCACCGAATTTTTTTCTTATATTTGCCATATTCACCTGGAGCTTTTTAACGCTTGCTTCATTCGGATATTCACGCCAGACGGCTTTTATAATAGCCGCATACGTCATCATTTTTCCGCAGTTTTCGGATAAAAACGCAACGATATTGTACTCCGTCTGTGTCAGCTTTATCTGTTCACCGTCAATATACACCCGACGCGCATCGTAGTCGATGACGAGTCCTCCGACGGTGAATTTTCCTCCCGGAAGACGCCCTTCGCTCGTGCTGTGCCTGTTATTGCGGAGCGCCGTTCTGACGCGTGCAAGCAATTCATCAGAACCAAACGGCTTTGTGATGTAGTCGTTTGCCCCCATATCAAGCATTCTCACCTTTTCTTTTTCCTCACTTCTTGCCGAAAGAACGATGACGGGTGTGAAATCTTTTTTTCTGATATCAAAAAGAAATTCTCCGCCGTCTTTATCGGGCAATCCCAAATCAAGTATAACGAGGTCGGGAATGTGCGATGCGTACATCGTTTTGGCACTTGCACAGTTTTTTGCCGACACGACCTGATAGTCGTTTGCTTCAAGCAGAGCTGTAACGAAATTAAGTATATTTCCCTCGTCCTCAACTATAAGTATTTTATATTTATTTTTATTCATACGATATCTCCTCAGTCATCAGTGAAAATCTGAATATTGCGCCGCCCTCCTTGGCGTTTTCGGCAGTGATATCACCGCCGTGAGCTTTGATGATCGTAGCACAAACGGAAAGTCCTATTCCCGCATTACGCACACGCGTGTCGGAAGCACCGTCGCTCTTGTCGCTGTATCCTGCAAATATTCTGTCGAGCTTTTCCTTCGGGATACCGCATCCGTCGTCCGCCACTTCGAAGATCGCTTTTTTGTCGATGGTGAACACCTTCAAGGAAAGCTTTGTAAAGCCTTCGGCGTGGTGAATGACATTTTCAAGAATATTGATAATGACTTGCTCTATCAGTATCGCATCCATTGGAATAACGACGACGTCATCGGGAATATCAAGCTCCACCCTCTGCTCGGGATATCTTTTTTTGAATTTCAAAATAACAGAGTCGATAAGCTCTTCAAGCACAGTCGGAGTTTTTATAAGCTGTACCGTTCCGCTGTCTATACGGGTTATCGAAAGCAGATTTTCGACCATACGTATCAGCCACTCCGAATCCTCCTTTATACCGCTTGTCATTTGCAGCTTCTGTGCATCGCTCAGCTTGTCGTAATTTGTAATTATAGACGAGCTTGCACCGTATATCGTTGTAAGCGGCGTACGCAGATCGTGCGATACGGCACGGAGCAAATTTGCCCTCATACGTTCTCTTTCGCTTTCCGATTTTATTTTTTGCCACTGCTTCATTCTCGTTGTAAAAGCACTTGCCAAAACGGAAATTATCAGCATAATGACAGCCGATATGATGCTCGAAGGTGCTGAAAAATCCATATTGAAATACGGGTCCGTAAACGTATAATTGATAATAAAAACGCTGAGTATTGCAGAGGCAACACCGCAAATATATCCGTCGGTTATAAGCGAAATAAGAAAAACGGAAAAAGCAAACAGCGTCGTTATCTGCTCCCATACGCCGAACTTCTGAAATAATATACTTATCGCAAATGAAAGTGCGAGAATAAGCACAGTCAAGGCTATATCGAGTATCTGTTTTTTCTTTTTTATCATAAAAAACCACACTCCTTTATTTTTTGATTATATCACCGTTTTGACTAAGATTCGGCAAAGCCTTAAAGCTCTTTATTTTATTATACCATATTCTTATGAATTTTCGTACATACAACACAAACCCGTCTGTTCGACGGGTTTGCAAATAATTTTAAACGCTGTATTATTTTCTTCTGTTGATGTGGATGTGCGATATTGCTCTGTAATAGTCAAAATCTATTTCCTTGAGCATTTCTTCAAGCTCGGAATCACCCATAACGGTATTTCTTCCGTTTTCGTACTGCTCGTCAATGCGACGCTTCATCTCAATTATAACAGGGTTACGCTTGTCAACCTTATCGTCACCCGTCAAAGCGAAAAATCCGTTCATCCAGTGTGCAATACCTGCAACGCCGCTGTGTGAATCGACTGCAACAGTCGCAGGACGGTTGAGTATCTTGGTTGTATTGAATATGTTGTATATTTCTTCATCCTTGAGAAGTCCGTCAGCGTGGATACCGGCTCTTGTCGTGTTGAAGCTTCTGCCGACAAAAGGCGTTCTTGCAGGTATTTCGTAGCCTATTTCGCTTTCGAAATACTGTGCGATCTCCGTAATAACGGAAAGATCCATACCATCCGTCGTTCCTCTGAGCGATGCGTATTCGATCGCCATAGCTTCCAAAGGACAGTTACCCGTTCTTTCGCCTATGCCGAGGAGTGAGCAGTTTATACCCGAGCATCCGTAAAGCCAAGCCGTTGCGGCGTTGCTTACGACCTTATAAAAGTCGTTGTGTCCGTGCCATTCGAGGTTTTCACTCTTGACGCCTGCAAAGTGGATAAGTCCGTAAATAATTCCCTGAACGCTTCTGGGAAGTGCAACACCGGGATATGAAACACCGTATCCCATCGTATCGCACGCACGGATCTTAACGGGCATATTGTACTTTTCGCCAAGCTCTGTAAGCTTTTCGGCAAGCGGTACGACGAAGCCGTAGAAGTCAGCACGTGTTATATCTTCAAAATGGCAGCGCGGTCTTATGCCGTAGTCTATGACTTTTTCAACCATATTCACGTACTTTTCAAGTGCCGATTTTCTGGTGAGTCCCATTTTGTTGTAAATGTGGTAGTCAGAACAGCTTACGAGAATACCCGTTTCCTTTATTCCGATGTCTTTTACAAGCTTGAAATCGTTTTCGTTTGCACGTATCCAGCTCGTTACCTCGGGAAATTCAAGTCCGAGTGCCATACATTCCTTTACAGCCTGTCTGTCCTTGTCGGAATATACGAAAAATTCGCTCTGTCTTACGATACCGGAAGGACCGCCGAGCTTGCTGAGGAGCTTGAATATATGTACGATCTGCTCAACCGTGAACGGGGACGTGGACTGCTGACCGTCACGGAACGTCGTATCCGTTATCCAGATATCCGAGGGCATATTTATCGGAACGTGGCGGTGGTTGAACGCAACCTTCGGTATAGAATCGTAATCGAAAAGGTTTCTGTAAAGGTTAGGCGTTTCTCTTTCCTGAAGCTGATATTTATATGCTGCCTGCTCAAGCAGGTTTGTATTTTGGGAATATGTTATTTCTCTGTTATCGTTATTTTGTTGGATAAGCTTTTCGTTATTTGTACTCATAATTTCACTTTTCCTTTCTACGCCTTCGGCGTTTAAAGATAACCTTATATTGATTATTGATACAAAAGTTATCTGTTTCTGTGTATTATATCACACAGTTTGCATTTTTGCAATAGCCTTTCCTGCATTTTTTTCATTTTCTCAAAATTAATCAAAATTTAATTGACAAAACCGTCTTTGTATGGTATAATCAGCCTAAATAAATACATAAGGAGAATTGTCATGGCATATTTTATAAACGATGAATGTCTCGGTTGCGGCGCATGCGAAGCTGAATGCCCCGTAAGCGCAATTTCCGAAAAAGACGGAAAGTACGCTATCAACGCTGACGAATGCATTGACTGCGGTGCATGTGCAGGTGCATGTCCTGTAGGCGCACCCAACCCTGCAGAATAATTTAAACTATCCGCATTTACCCCTGCTGTAAAGCAGGGGTGATGTGCTTTATAGGGGGGAATAGAATTGCACAGTGTCAACTGCGATATACTTTTAGATCAGGAGAAAAACGGGCTTAAATACGGAACGGATGCTTATTTACTTTCCGCTTTCGTTTCCAAAAATCAAAAAGCCGTGATATGCGAGGGCGGATGCGGCTCGGGCATCATTTCCCTGCTCCTTTTGAAAAGCAATAAAATATCACACAGCTACTGTGTAGACGTGCAGGAAAGCTCGTGTGATATTGCAAAAAACAACGCAAAAGTAAATAACGTCGAGGACAAAATGGACGTTATCTGCTCCGACGTACTTTCATACAGTGCGCCTTTTGCTCTTGACGCTTTTGTTTGCAATCCGCCGTATATGAAGGAAAACAGCGGTGCTGTAAACAAGTATTCCGAAAAATACATTGCACGTCACGAAACGACGGCGGATATTTACGGTTTTGCAAAATGTGCTTACCGCGTTTTGAAGGACGGAGGGCTTGCGTATTTCGTTTACCGTCCCGACAGATGCGCCGACATAATACACGCATTTAAAGAAAACAGACTTGAACCGAAAATCATAACTTTCGTTTACGCAACGGCAAAGCACGAGCCGTGCTTAATGCTGATAAAAGCCAAAAAAAATTCTCAAAGCGGAATGGCACTCACCCGTCCGCTTATCATATACAAGGATGCCCCCGGCGGTGAATACACCGACGATATGAAATATATATACGAAAATCAGTCGTTTCCCGACGGTTTTTTCAGGTGAAAATATGAGCAGTACAAAAAATCTTGACAAGCTTTACGAAGAAGAAAACGGCAAAAACAAAATAGAAAAAGGAACGCTTTATCTCGTTTCAACTCCCATCGGCAATCTTTCTGATATGACGTACAGAGCCGTTCACGTCCTTTCGGGCGTTGATTTTATAGCCGCAGAGGATACGAGAAACACCCCGAAGCTTCTTATGCACTACGGCATAAAAAAGCCTCTCGTTTCTTACTTTGAGCATAACAAGGCGCAAAGAGGAAAAGAGATAACGGACCGTCTTTTAAACGGTGAATCGTGTGCGCTCGTAACGGATGCGGGCACTCCTGCAATAAGCGATCCGGGCGAGGATCTCGTCAAGCTTTGCCGCAGTCTTAACATACCGACAGTCCCCGTACCGGGTGCGTGTGCCGCCGTCACTGCTCTTACCGTAAGCGGACTTTTTACGGCTAAATTTTCCTTTGAGGGATTTTTGACAACGGCTAAAGGTGACAGAAAAAAACGGCTTGAGGAAATATCACACGACGACAGAACCGTAATTTTCTACGAAGCTCCGCACAAGCTCAAAGACACCCTTTCCGACCTTTTATCCATTTTCGGAAACAGAAATATCGCTTTATGCCGCGAGCTTACGAAGATAAACGAAGAAGTAATAAACACAACGCTCGAAGAAGCTGTAAAGTATTACGAAGACGTCCGTCCAAGAGGTGAATTCGTGCTTGTTGTCGAAGGATACAAACAAACCGAAAACGATGCCTTCTGGGCTGAAATGACGGAAAAAGAACACGTTGATTTTTACATAAACAGCGGTCTTGCAAAAATGGACGCCATAAAAGCCGCCGCACGTGACAGAAAGATGCCGAAAGGCGAGCTTTACAAAAAGCTGATATGAAGCTCGATAATCATCTTATATACAACACCGAAAAACGCAGGTTTTTACACGGCAGTATCACGTTTGAAAACGGCATAATAACCGATATCGAATACAGCGGTAAGGATATCAAAAAAGGCAAAAAAATAATTCCGGGACTTATCGACGTACACACACACGGCCGTGCGGGAATCGATATTATGACAGCCGACAAAGACGAGCTTATTGCCCTCGGACGCTCGTACGCATCACTTGGCACGACGACCGTGTTTCCCACTGTAATGACAGCCGAATACGATAAAATAATATCAGCTGCAAAAACCATAAAAGAGGCTTCCCGTCACACCTTTTCGGACTTTGCAGGCATCCACGCAGAAGGCCCGTATATAAGCAAAAAACGTCCCGGATGTCACAAAACAGCTCTTATAAGAAGACCCGATAAAGAGGAAATGATATCGCTTGCAAAGATGATATCTCCCTTGGTTTCACACTTTACGGCAGCCCCCGAAGAAGACGGCTGTATGGATGCCGTAGAAGCACTTTCACAGTTTGGTGCAAGTGTCGGAATAGGTCACAGCGATGCCGATTTCAATACGTGTATGGAAGCACTCGGTAAAGGTGCGGTATCGTTTACGCACACATACAACGCCATGAGTCCGCTGTCACACAGAGAACCCGGGTGTGTCGGTGCATCGCTTTCAAGCGATGCGTATTCGGAATTTATCGTTGACGGATATCACCTTTCTCCTGCCGTCGTCAACATCTCTTACAAAGTGAAAACTAACAGACGATTCGTTTTAATAACGGATTCCGTCGCCTCCGCCGGTATGCCCGACGGAAAATATACTCTGGCAGGTATGCCCGTAAACGTAAAAGGCGGTAAAATAACGACGGATGACGGTACTATTGCAGGCTCGTCGCTCGATATGGTGACAGCCGTTAAAAATCTTATGAAATTCACCTCGTCAACTCTTGAAGAGGTGCTTCCGTGTGCAACGGAAAACCCCGCAAAGCAAGTCGGCATTTATTCTTCAAGAGGCTCACTCGAAAAAGGAAAGCGTGCCGACCTTGTCATACTCGGTGAAAACGGTGAATTTGAAATTGAAAACGCAGCAGTTTTCGGAAAATTTTTATATTAAAGCGAATTAAACAGAATAATCCCTCCGATAATCAAAAAAAGATATTCGGAGGGATTTTTATGAACACAAGCAACTCATCAACTGCAGGTCAAAAAAGGCACACAAGTGCGTTTTTACCTTTACACACCTCTTCATTTTTTATCAGCGAAGCAAAGCACTTAATTTCAAAGCGTGATGCGTTTTTCCGTCTTTGCATCTGCTCGGTTTTTTCGGTATTCTGCATATCGTTCGGAATTTTACTGACGATCGCATCAATATTTTTTTACAGATCTTCGGGTTTTCCGACACTCACCGAAAAAGCAAACGGAATACTTTTCACCGTCTTTACCGCCTGCATCTGGTTTTGCGTTCTGTTTTTTTGTTACGTTTTGAAAAACATACAGACAGATCTTGCTTTACAATCTGAAAGAAAAGTTGAAAAATCACTTTTTGATCATTCGCTAACACCCTCAACCGTTAAAAAACGCTTTTATGAATATCTTTCGTTTTTGATTTCAAACATCATTATTTGTCCCTTTTTGATATTGGCATACGCAGTATACAAGGCAAATGCAAAAATTAATGTCGAAACAATGGTAATTTGCGGAATTTTGATATTGACATATTTATATTTATTATGTATAATAAAGGGTGTATATATTTTTTTACCGCACGTGCAAAACAATGAAAACACCTTCAAAAGGATGAAGTGCGCCGCCTCTCTTCTTTGCGGGAACGTATGCAGACTTATATTTTTGAACCTGCGTCTTTTGCCGTACGTTATCATCTCCGCAATGTCGTTTGGCATACTTCACGTGTTTTACACATCACCGCTTATTTCGTCGTCATACGCAAGCTTTGTTTCATTCGTATACGACGCCCGAAAATACAAAAATAATTTCTGAAAGGAAACGGTATAAATGAACAACAAGGGTAAATTTTATTTGTCCACCGCCATTGCCTACGCTTCAAAGAAGCCTCACATAGGCAATACATACGAAGTTATATTTGCAGACTGTATTGCAAGATACAAGCGTATGTGCGGTTACGACGTCCACTTTTTGACAGGAACTGACGAACACGGTCAGAAAATAGAAGATCTCGCAAATGAAGCGGGAATATCCCCGAAAGAATACGTTGATAACATTTCGGGTATCATAAAAGACCTCTGGGACAGCGTCGGCGCAAGCTACGACCGTTTTATACGCACGACAGATGAAGACCACGAGCGTGCCGTAACTCACATCTTCAACAAGCTCTACGAACAGGGCGATATATACAAAAGCGAATACGAAGGCTGGTACTGCGTTCCCTGCGAATCCTTCTTCACGGAAACACAGCTTAAAGACGGCAAATGCCCCGACTGCGGTGCAGAAGTAAAGAAAACGAAAGAAGAAGCTTACTTCCTTGCAATGAGCCGTTACCAGGAACGCCTGATGAAGCACATCGAAGAAAATCCCGACTTCATCGTTCCCGAATCAAGAAAAAAGGAAATGGTAAACAATTTCTTAAAGCCCGGTCTTCAGGATCTGTGCGTTTCACGTACTTCCTTTAAGTGGGGTATCCCCGTTGATTTCGATCCCAAGCACGTTATCTACGTGTGGATCGACGCACTTTCAAACTACATTACAGGCCTCGGCTACGACGTAAACGAGCAGGGCGAGCTTTACAAAAAATACTGGCCTTGTGACGTTCACATAATCGGTAAGGATATCCTCCGTTTCCACACGATATACTGGCCCATCGTTCTTATGGCTTTGGGACAGCCTCTGCCCAAGCAGATATTCGGTCATCCCTGGCTTTTGTTCGGTCAGGACAAGATGAGTAAATCAAAGGGCAACGTAATATACGCAGACGATCTTATAAAGCACTTCGGTGCTGACGGATGCCGTTACTACGTTCTTGCCGAAATGCCCTACGCAAACGACGGCTCGATAACGTACGAAAGCGTTATTACAAGATACAACAGCGACCTTGCAAACAACCTCGGTAACCTCACGAAGCGTACTGCCGCCATGACGAACAAATACCAAGGCGGTACGATCATCGCTCCCGTATGTGAAGGCGAACCCGACGAAAGCCTTAAAGCCGAGGTCAAAAAGACGCTCGATGAATACTTCAAGCTTATGGACGAGTTCCGTGTTGCCGATGCGGCAGAATCGGTCTTTACGATGCTCCGCCGTGCAAACAAATATATCGACGAAACGATGCCTTGGTCGCTTGCAAAGGATGAAGCGCAGAAGGACCGTCTTGCAACCGTTCTTTACAACCTTCTCGAATGTATAAGAATAGGTGCCGTCCTCCTTTCTCCCTTTATGCCCGAAACGAGCGAAAAGATATTCGCACAGCTCGGCACGTCAAAGCGTGACTTTGATTCCGTTGCAGAGTTCGGCGCTCTCGAAACAGGACTCACCGTAACGGATGCAGATGCACTCTTTATAAGAGTTGACGAAGCAAAGGTTGCCGAAGAACTTAAAGCAGAAGCGGAAAAGGCAGCAGCCGCAGCCGTTAAAAAACCCGAACCCATGCCCGAAATAGGCATTGAACAGTTTATGGAAAACGAGCTTCGCACAGCACAGATAATCGCTTGCGAGCCTATGCCGAAGTCGGACAAGCTTTTGAAAATACAGCTTGATCTTGGATACGAAAAACGCCAGGTCGTATCGGGAATTGCAAAATTCTACAAGCCCGACGAGCTTATCGGTAAAAAAGTAATAGTCGTTGCAAACCTCAAGCCCGTGAAGCTCAGAGGCGTTGACTCCTACGGTATGATCCTTGCAAGCGGAGAAGAACAGGTAAGAGTTATATTCCTCGATCCCGAAACGCCTCTCGGTGAACGCATCAGATAATGCTTTTCGACACACACGCACATTATAACGACGAAAGGTTTGAAGAGGAAGTACCGGGTGGTGCGGAAGCACTGCTTGAGCAGTTATTTTCCTCCGACGTCGGAAAAATAATCAACGCAGGAACGACCGTTGAATCGTCAAAAACGTGCTTGCATTTTGCTGAAAAATTCAAGGGAATGTATGCCGCAGTCGGCATACACCCCTCGGATTGCTATAAATACAGTGATATTGACAGCACGTTAGAAGAAATAAAAGAGCTTTCAAATCATCCCAAAGCCGTTGCAATAGGTGAAATAGGACTTGATTATCACTACGATTTTTCACCGAAGGACGTACAAAAGGTGTGGTTTTCAGCACAACTTGAACTTGCAAAGGAGCTTTCTTTGCCCGTTATCATACACGACAGAGAGGCACACGGCGACGTTTTCGATGCAATAAGATCGGTAAGCGGAATAACCGTTATTATGCACAGCTGTTCGGAAAGTGCGGAAACGGTCCGTCAGCTTACCGATATGGGACATTACGTATCGTTTTCGGGCAGTGTCACGTTCAAAAACGCAAAAAGCGTAGTATCTGCCGCCGAGATGTGTCCTTTGGATAAGATACTTATCGAAACGGACTGTCCGTATCTTGCACCGACTCCGCACAGAGGAAAGCTCAATCACAGCGGACTTATGCGTCACACAGCGGAAAAGATAGCCGAAATAAAAGGCCTTACGTATTCCGAAATATGTGATATTACATACAAAAACGCTATGCGTGTTTTCAACATAAAAGACAACTAAAGCAGCATCTGCAAACGTGCAGATTTGTGGTTTTATCCGTACTTACGGATCCGCTCACCCCCTTTATTTACCAAAAGACAGACAAATTTTTTTATCAGAGGTACAATATGGCAAATAAACCTATCTACAACAGTGCAGAGGCAAAAAAGATCATTGATGAAATTTACGAAGAAAACCTTCGTTCTTACGGATATCCATATGAAACGCTTTACATACAGACATCTTTAGGCAAGGTTGGAGTAACTAAGATCGGAAATCCGAGCGGATACCCCCTTTTGGCTTTTGACGGTCATAAAACGATAACAAGCTCAACTTTGGGACGAATTGAATTTCTTCTTGAAGACTGCTGCATTTATTTCCCCGGTGTTATCGGTCAGGCAGGACCGAGCGATGATGGACTTATTCAGGCAAAAAATTACGGCTTCGGCAAATGGGTGTGTGAAGTCATAGATGCACTCAACCTTGATGAAAAACCGATACTTTACGGATGCTCCTACGGTGGGGGAATAGTTGCAAATCTCATATGCTATAACCACGAATACGCGGCAGGTGCGGCAATGGTATGCCCGATTGGCATAACACGTATGGACTATATTCCCGGTATAAAAGCAATGCTTAACTTTAAAAAAGCAAAAAGAAACAATGACGTAGAAGCATTTAAAAAGAGTGCATTAAAGACGAACTCTCACAACGGAGTCGTCGATGAAAGATGTGCACGTGCAGCAGTAGCAGCGGCGGTGCACTGCAACATTCCCGACAATATGCCGATGCAGGTAAAGCTCCGCGATCTTCCGGACGGCAAGCTCCCCGCTGTGATATTTTACGGCGATGAAGATTACCTCTTCCCTGCCGAAAGAGTAGAAAAAACTATGAAAAAGCACTTTCCTTCGTGCAAAAGAGTTTTTATGAAGGGTTACGGGCACACAGCTTTTCTCAGCGAAGAAGCACAGCAATATCTATCCTCATTTGTCAAAACTATTGTAAACAAACAGAGAGCTAAGTAATAATTATTTATAAATAACAGGAGTTATAAAAATGAAAGACTATCAAATGTACAAAGAGGGCGCAAGAGAGCGCATCGTTGAGCTTCACAAAATGAACCTCGACTCATTTGGCATGCCGTATGAAACATTCGACGTTCAGACAAGCTTCGGCAGAACAAGCGTTGACAAGATCGGTAATCCCGACGGTAAGCCCGTTATTGCTATCGGCGGACACCGTATGATCAACTGCACGGTATTTAACAAATTTACACACCTTTTTGACGAATTCTGCTTCTATTCACCCAGTGTTATCGGTCAGGCAGGACTCAGCGAAGACGGACTCATCAACCCCAAAAACTACGGCTTCGGCAGATGGCTTGCAGAAGTTATTAAGGCTCTCGACCTTAAAGAAAAGCCTGCTGTTCTCGGTTGTTCCTTTGGCGGCGGTGTCGTTGCAAACCTTATTTGCTACGCACCTGAGCTCGTTTCCAAAGCAGTTATGCTGTGTCCTATCGGTGTTACAAGAATGAATTACATACCCGGTATCAAGGCATCTCTCAGATACAAGAAAAACAGAAGAAACAACGATATGGAAGCGTTCAGACGTGAAGCTATAATGACGAACAGCCACAACGGCGTGCTTGACGAAAACTCCGTGCTTATCGCAACGGAAATTTCCGCAAACTGCAATATCAAGGATAACTTCCCTATGAACGTAAGAAAGAAGGATCTTCCCGAAGGTAAGGTTCCCGCAATTCTTTACTACGGAGACCAGGATTACCTGTACCCCGCTGAAAGAGTTACGGCAACGTTCAAAAAATACTATCCTTCCTGCGAAAGATTCCTTATGAAGGGCTACGGTCACACAGCGTTTATGACTGAAGAAGGCAAGGTAAGACTTCGCGAATTTTTAAGAGGCTGATATGGACAGATGTAAACTCGCAGCCGATCTTTTCGTCGGCGGATGTAACTGTGCACAGGCGGTTTTTGCCGCATTTGCCGACGTAATGGATATGGAAAAAGATACAGCTCTCAAGCTTTCATCCTCCTTTGGCGGAGGAATGGGACGTATGCGTGAGGTTTGCGGTGCTGTGTCAGGTATGTTTATGGTCGCAGGATATCTTTACGGAACTACCGACAAAGACGGCGAAAAAGAAAAGGCGGATCATTATGCGCTGATACAGGAAATGGCACGCCGTTTCAAAGAAAAAAACAACGGCACTATCATCTGCCGTGAGCTTCTCGGCAATCTCAAAGCGGCAAGCTCAACATCCCCCACCCCCGACAAAAGATGTCCCGAATATTATAACACTCGTCCGTGTCTTAAATTCGTCCTCGACGCAGTTGAGATAATGGAAGAAATAATAAAAGAACGTCAAAATTAAAAAAGTTCCTGCACTCCTTTCGGAATGCAGGAATTTTTATTTGATAAATCACGCAAATTAAGTATGAAAAATTCACACCTGATAAAAACCTAATCAGGTCTGTGCATTCATTGCCGCAAACGTATAGCTTACCGTAGATACGCACAAGCAGCTTGCCCCTTCCGCAGTTGCCATATACGTTTCAACGACCGACATACTATTGAACGTACCGTCGTAATTCAAAGTAAAATCAATATTAACGGACACAACGTTATTGAACGTAATGCCGCCGCTGCTACAGATATAAGAAATATAATTCTTATAGTCTTGCGTCAGTTTAACGGGGTTATACGTCACCTTTACGCGGTACGTATCTCCCTCCTCCGTACTGCTTGAAAACAGTACGTTTGACTTTGTAAACGTATAAGGAAGTATGACGTCGGGCATCATTCCGTATTTATTAAGCATTTCCTGCTTCGACATTGCAACGGGTGCTGTCATTACATTTTCGGAATAATAAAAGTTTGTACCGTCCGTTGTATAGACGTAATCGTGAACGTCAACACCGTTTCCCGTCATATCAAGGCGCATCGTGCTTGACGTACCCAAAACACTGCTTGCCTCACCTCTGACGATAAGCACCGACAAGTCTTCAAAGCCTTCACCTTTAAGACTTCCCGCGCCTGTCAGCATCACGTTTTTGCCTGCAAGCTGTGATACTGCGTAATCGAGCATTTGAAGCGGCTCAAGCCCTTCAAGGGGGCTGGGTTCTTCCGTTTCGGGTGTCGTTGTGCTTTCGGGTTCTTTTGAAGTTACGTTATCCGATGGTATATTCGGTTCATCGGAAGGATTTTGTGACGGTCTTTGCGATACAGGCGGACGTACGGTGTTATTTTCCTTATCCGTCTGCGTTTCTCCCTGCTGAGGGGGCCAAATATCCTCAGGCGGTGTGTAAACGTTTTCATCGGTTATATTTTGATGATGGGTATCATCTTCTGTTATGATTTCACCATTTGTGTCCGTCCCTTCACCCCACCACGGCCTTGTCACGGGCATCAATCTATCGCGTGCGGTAGTATCGGATGAATTTTGTGTACACGAAACGCTGAAAATAAGCGTTGTAAGTAGCAAAACAAGAAGTCTTTTTTTGTTAGTCATTTTCCCTTTCCTTTTGTACTTGTATGCGTTCATCGCATATTTTTTTATTTTCTTTTATTTTTAATACGGCAAGATATACGCAAAGCGTGAACAAAAAGCCTGTAATATATCCCGACATATCAATAAATACATCTCTCACAGCGGGATCTCTGCCCGGAGCAAAGATCTGTATCGCTTCATCAAGTGAGGCTATCACAACACCGAACACTGAAAAAGCCAGCCACTTTTTATTTTTATTTTCCTCTATAAGAAAGCAAAGAAACGAAGTTTCCGCACCGAGCAGAGCATATTCGCAAAAATGTGCAATCTTACGAATATTTATCTTTGTATTAACAGCATCCTCTACAGCCTCTACTATTTCAGCAAGCTTATCTGACACCCAATCACTTTGCTGTGAGGATTCTTCGGCATCCTTGAGAGAAAATGAAAATATCATAATTACAGTTAAAACGATACACACGAAGACCGCATTTTTCAATTTACCCAGAGTTATACCTCCTCTGATTTTTTTATAGGAACGATGCTCTGAATAGCTTGTCTTATATCGCCCTTTGACTGTAAAGTATCCTGAAGGGTTTTGAGTTTTTCAAAAAACTCCTCCGTATCGAACACGACGGGCTTACCGATATATATCATCTGATCTTCCGTTTCTTTGAGTCCTTCCTCGTCCATAAGTATTTCTTCATACAGCTTTTCGCCCGGACGAAGTCCTGTAAACTCGATATTTACATCGACGTACGGTGTTCTTCCCGAAAGTCTTATAAGGTTTTCCGCAAGATCGAGTATTTTGACAGGCTTGCCCATATCAAGGATGAATATTTCACCGCCTTCGGCAAAAGCTCCCGCACGAAGCACAAGGCTAACCGCCTCGGGGATCGTCATAAAAAATCTTATAATACCGGGATGCGTTACGGTAACGGGACCTCCTTCCGCTATCTGCTTTTTAAACAGCGGTATTACGCTTCCGTTTGAACCGAGAACGTTTCCGAATCTTACTGCCACGAACTCTGTTTTGGATATTTTATCGTACGTCTGGATTATCATTTCGCATATTCGCTTCGTAGCTCCCATTACATTTGTGGGATTTACAGCCTTATCGGTCGATATCATTACAAAGCGTGATACACCGTTTTTATCTGCCGCACGCACCGTGTTAAACGTACCGAAAACGTTGTTTTTGACCGCTTCCTCGGGGGATACCTCCATAAGAGGAACGTGCTTATGCGCCGCTGCGTGAAAGACTATATCGGGTTTATGTTCTCTGAATATTGCATCAATTCTTTCGGCGTCGCGCACGGAAGCGATAAGAACTATTATTTCAACGTCGGGACACGTACGCAAAAGCTCCATCTGTATATCGTAAGCGTTATTTTCATATATATCAATTATTATCAGCTTACGGGGAGAATGTGAGGCTATCTGTCTGCAAAGCTCACTTCCGATAGAACCGCCCCCGCCTGTTACGACGACTGTTTTTTCTTTTATGTAACCGATTATCGCATCAACGTCAGTTGTGACCGGATCACGTCCGAGCAAGTCGTTTACATCGACGTTTACAAGTGAGTCGGAGCTTATTTCGTTGTTTACGAGCTGTGAAAGTCCGGGAAGTGTTTTCATCGGACAGTTCAAAGTTTTACATATATTGAGTATTTCGGCTTTTTCGTCGGCAGCAGCTGACGGAATTGCATAAATTATCTCATTTACTTCATATTTTTCAGCCGCCCATATTATTTTATCTCTGCCTCCGACGATATTTATACCGTACATTCTGCTGTTATGCTTCTGTTTATCGTCGTCAATGATACATACGACGCGTCGTGTATTGTGCAAATCACTCACGTTAAACTCACGCAAAAGTATATTTGCCGCCTCGCCTGCACCTATAAGCATTACGCGGCGCATATTTACGTTATTTTTACTTGATATCGGCAGACCTGAGCGGCATCTGTTGCGTATGACTCTGTACAGTACCCTTCCGCAAACGGCACCAAGACAGAATATCACGGCGCTCATTGCATAGCACGAGCGCGGAAGTGTCATTTCAACAAATATACGCAAGACAGTTGACAGGGTGTAAGATATTGCCACCGCATAAAATATCAGTGCATATTCGTATATACTTGCAAACTGCCAGAGATTTTGATACAAATGCATAAAAGCAAAGACCGCCACCGTTATCACAGCCAAAATCGGAAAGAATCTGAAAAGATTTCCGAAATATTCCGCAGGAATATTAACCGTATCAAAATCGTATCTGAGTAAAAGCGCTGCTGTTTCCGCAAATGCAAGAATAAGTATATCGTAAAGTGCAATACCTATTATACGCAGCATCTTCATTTTATTTACCTTTTTTATCACAACAAAACCCTCTTTTCAACTTTTTGCCTCAGGCATTTATCGCAAAGATAATTGATTCGTAATGTTCAATTTTATTAGCCGTTTGTTCTGAATTTAACCGTCATAAATATCTTCAATAATGAACGCAAATAATTATTTTAATAAATTATATCATATCTTTTTAATAAAATCAATATTTTTTTATTTACAAATGCATTTTTTTATGATATAATACATCGGTTTAAGAAAAAATAAGGAAAAGTTTATGCAAAACAGAACGATTGCCGCTGTTTCTACCCCGTACGGCAGGGGCGCGATTTCGCTTATAAGGCTCACGGGATGTGACAGCATAGAAATAGCGGACAAAATATTCAAACCGAAAAACAAAACTTCCCTTGCAAATTCCGCACACGCTCACGCCACGTACGGTGATATCGTATCAAACGGCATTGTCATCGACGACGGAGTTGCAACGGTATTCAGAGCACCGTATTCGTATACGGGTGAGGACACGGTTGAGATCGCCTGCCACGGCGGTATCATCGTTACAACCGAAGTTATGACGGCTTTGCTTGACAGCGGTGCTTATCCTGCAGGTGCGGGCGAATTCACGAAAAGAGCATATGCAAACGGCAAGATGACTCTTTCGCAAGCGGAAGCCATAATGGATATAATAGATGCAAAAACGCCTGCGGCTTTAAAGCTTGCAAATACCTCCGGACGCGGTGCGCTGTCAAAAGAGGCATCCGAAATATACGAAAAGATAAAAACACTGCTCGCAAGCATATATGCATATATAGACTATCCCGACGAGGATCTGACGGACGTAACCGTGGATGAAATGAAAAGTGAGCTGAAATCGCTTTTCATTAAGACATCCTCCCTTGCAAATTCTTACAAAACGGGAAAAGCCGTAAAAGAAGGAATAAAGACCGCGATATGCGGAAAACCGAACGTAGGTAAATCATCCGTACTCAATATGTTCACGGGTGAGAATACGGCGATAGTTACGGATATAGAGGGAACGACGAGAGACGTTATAACGACTCAGGCTGTATGTAACGACGTAATGCTCGTTTTATCCGACACGGCAGGCATAAGACAGACGGACGACACTGTAGAAAGCATCGGCGTTGAGAGAGCCATAACGGAAGTCGGTAAGGCGGAGCTTGTTTTAGCCGTATTTGATACCTCCCGTCCATTTGATGACCGCGACGAAGAAATAATAAACACTGTCAAAGATTCTTCCGCCGTCAAAATAGCTTTACTTAACAAAACGGACAAAGAGCCTTTATTCGATACAGAAAAAATAAACGGATATTTCGACAAAAAAGTATATATCAGCGCAAAGACGATGCAAGGCAAAAAGGAACTTGAGGATATCATAGGTGAGCTTTTCACAGGCGGCAGAATAGATTATTCATCGCCGTTTATCTCAAACTCAAGGCAGTACAGCGAAATATGCCGCACAAGGGATGCTATATCAAACGCTTTGTCGTCACTTGACAGCGGAATGACACAGGACATCGCATCGTTTGATCTTGAAGATGCGCTGTCTGCAATTTCACGTCTTGACGGGCGCGAAATGACCGATGACGTCGTAAACGAAATATTCAGCAAATTTTGCGTAGGAAAATAACATACCGAAAGAAGGCTTAACAAATGAATGCAGGAATAGTGGGTCTCGGACTTATCGGAGGATCGTTTGCCAAAGCGATGAAAGAAAAAGGCGGTATAACGGTCTATGGTTACGATATAAACGAAAGCTCATTTCTTGCCGCAAAGATGACGTACGCCGTCGATGAAAGACTGACGGATGATACACTTGGACTATGCGACGTGATAATAATATCACTTTATCCGCAAGCTTGCATTGATTTCATAAAAGAAAAAGCAGGCTTTATAAAAAAAGATGCCGTCGTAATTGACACGTGCGGTGTAAAAAAATGCGTATGCGATGAAGTTCAGCCCATAGCCGAAAAGCACGGATTTTCGTTTATAGGCGGCCACCCGATGGCAGGTACGCAGTATTCGGGATTTTCACACAGCAAAGCAACACTTTTTAAAGGTGCCTCAATGATAATGTGCCCGGGCAACACCTCACTTGATACAACGGAAAACACAAAGCTGTTTTTCTTGTCACTCGGCTTCGGCTCCGTCGTGTTCTGTACACCCGAATTTCACGATTCACAGATAGCGTTTACATCCCAGCTTGCACACGTCGTATCAAACGCATACATAAAAAGCCCTGCCGCGCAGGAGCACAAGGGCTTTTCCGCAGGAAGCTACAAGGACTTAACGAGAGTTGCAAGGCTTAACCCCGCTATGTGGAGCGAGCTTTTTATGGAAAACAAAGACAATCTCTGCCGTGAGATAGACGGCATAATAGACGAGCTTAAAAAGTACAGCGATGCAATAAAGGCATCCGACATAAAAGCACTTGAAGATCTGCTTGCAGACGGTGTTGCAAAAAAGCTGTCGGCAGAAAACAGAAGGTAACTTTTAAAAGAGGCAAAAAATGAAAGAAGTAAAGGTTACGGCATCAAACCCCTATTCCGTACTTATAGGAAAAGGGATAATGAAAGATCTCACATCCCTTTGCGAAGATCTTATAAAAGGCAAAAAAACAGCCGTGATAACGGATGACACTGTAAACGAGCTGTATTTCGACAAGTTAGGACTTACGGATGCACCGAGATTCATATTTTCCCACGGCGAAGAATCCAAAAATATGGATACCCTTTCGGAAATACTTGAATTTCTTGCAAAAAACAACTTTACAAGAAGCGATATTCTGATAGCTCTCGGCGGCGGTGTTGTCGGTGATATAACGGGCTTTGCCGCAGGTGTTTATATGAGAGGGATCAATTACATACAAGTACCGACCACTCTTTTGGCGATGGTTGACAGCAGTGTGGGCGGAAAATGTGCAGTCGATCTTAAAGCAGGCAAAAACCTTGCAGGCGTTTTCCATCAACCGAAACGTGTAATATGTGACGTTGAAGCACTTAAAACGCTTCCCGATGAAATGTACAAGGCAGGTATGGCGGAGGTCGTAAAATACTCTGTGCTTGCAAATATAGATCTCAATTCCGATATTGAAGACCTCGTGCGTGACTGCGTACAGGTAAAAGCGGACATTGTCAACGAAGACGAATTTGACAACGGAACACGTCAGCTTTTAAATCTCGGACACACGGCGGCACACGGCATAGAAGCTCTTTCATCATACACTATTCCCCACGGCTACGCCGTTGCATCGGGTATGGGAATTATCGCACGTGCGAGTGCAAAAAACGGTTTTTGCTCAAGCGATACGGCAGATAAGATAATAAAAACATTGGAAGATATCGGTCTTCCGACAAACACGGATTACCCCGCCGAAGATATTGCCGAAATTGCAATGCGTGACAAAAAGGCAAAGGGTGACAAGCTCACCCTCGTGCTCGTAGAGGATATCGGAAAATGTATCCTGCACGAAATAAACAAAAAGGACTTTGCGGATTTTATATCCGCCGAATGATATGGACAAAATGATCACTCCGTCAGAATTACACGGAGAAATAAACATAATACCGTCCAAATCCCACGCACACAGAGCGCTTATCTGCGCCGCCCTCTGTCCCTTCGGGCAGGAAACGGTGATAGACCTTTCCTCCTGCGGTGAAGATATAGACGCGACGTTATCCGTTTTACGTTCAATAGGAGTTGAATGTACGGAAGGGGAAAAAGTGACGGTAAGACCGCCGTCTTCATACGTATGCACGGATGATATAAACTGCAGAGAAAGCGGTTCAACTCTCCGCTTTATGCTTCCCGTGATCTCGGCAACGGGTGCAAAAGGCACGGTATACGGAAGCGGCAGACTTCCCGAAAGACCGATAGGTGAGCTTTTGGATCAGCTTAAAGACCACGGCACGGAGTTTTCCAAAGACAAGCTTCCGCTTGATATAAGCGGCAAGCTTTCGGGCGGTGACTTCTATTTTGACGGTTCCGTAAGCTCACAGTACATAACGGGCGTTTTGCTCGCTTCCCCTCTTACGGGCGAAGAATGCAGAATACATATAAACGGCGCTTTGCAGTCAAAGCCTTACGTTGACCTTACGGTTAAGGTAATGAAAGACTTCGGCATTGATGTAAAAGAGGAAAACGGCACGTATACGGTAAAAGCAAACAGCAGATATACCTCGTGCGGAAATTATACGGTCGAAGGTGACTATTCAAACGCTGCCTTCTGGTTGTGTGCAGGTGTCGGCGTCGGCGGTCTTGCGGAAAATTCATTTCAGGGTGACAGCGCAATAATCGATATACTCAAATCGGCAGGAGCGACGTTCAAGAAAGAAAACGGATATATTTACCCGTGTCTTGATAACCTTCACGGTTTTGAGATGAACGCCGAAAACACACCCGATATAGTTCCCCCGCTTGCCGTTTTGGCATCCTTCACGGAAGGAAAAACAGTAATAAGAGGCGCACAGCGTTTAAGAATAAAGGAAAGCGACCGACTTAAAACGGTACACGATATGCTCATCTCCCTTGGTGCCGATGCCACACTTACCGACGACGGATTTATAATAAACGGAAAGAAAAATCTTAAAGGCGGAACGGTAGACGCCTGCAACGACCACAGAATAGCAATGTCGGCGGCTATTGCATCTATAAAATGCGAAGGACAGGTTACGGTGCTCGGTGCAGATGCAGTAAACAAATCGTACCGTGATTTCTGGAGAGATTTCGAAAAGCTCGGAGGTAAAGTCGATGAAGTACGGTGATAACTTAAAGCTTGAAATATACGGTGCATCGCACTCCGAACAGCTTGACGTCATACTGAAAAACATTCCGTCGGGGCATAAAATAGACAGAGATGCGATACTCAATTTTATGGCACGGCGTGCTCCCGGAAACGATCCTTACTCGACACCGAGAAAGGAAAAGGACGAGCCTGTTGTCACCTCGGGCATTGAAAACGGAATAACGAACGGTGATGATATAAAAGCATACATAAAAAATACAAACAAGCGTTCAAACGATTACGATTCGATAAGATACACCCCCCGTCCCGGACACGCCGATTACACGGCGTATCTGAAATACGGCAAGGATTACGACCCGACGGGCGGCGGAGCATTTTCCGGAAGAATGACAGCCCCCCTCTGCTTTGCAGGTGCGGTCTGCTTACAGCTTCTTGCCGAACACGGTATAAGCATATCCGCAAAGCCCGTAATGATAGGCGGTGTATGGTATGATGAAGATGAAATGAAAAACAAGATACTGCAGGCAAAGGCACAGCACGACAGCGTCGGCGGTATCATAGAATGTACCGTAAAGGGATTTCCCGGCGGTATAGGCGGTCCTATGTGGGAAGGAATAGAGGGCAAGATATCCTCATCAATATTCGGAATACCCGCTGTGAAAGGCATACAGTTCGGTTCCGGTTTCGACGGTGCCGCACTTTACGGAAGCGAAAACAACGATGCGTTTGTTTGCAAAAACGGCAAAATACAGACCGAAACGAACAACTGCGGCGGTATACTCGGCGGTATAAGCACGGGAGGCGATATCGTATTCACCGTGGCATTCAAGCCGACGCCGTCGATAGCATCGGCACAAAAGACGGTTGATGTAAGAACGAACGAAGAAGTGACGATAAACGTCCCGGGCCGTCACGACCCGTGCGTCGTGCTTCGTGCAGTTCCCTGCGTTGAAGCGGCAGCCGCTGTTGCCCTTTACGATATGATGCTTTGATTTGTGCATTTCGCCACACGAAAACCCTCTTTCGGGCAATTTGAAGTCATTTTTTTGAAAATTGCATAAAAAGAAAGAAATATTCAAAAAGCTATTGACAATATACAAAAAAGGTGTATAATAACGGTATAATTATTCATAACGATGAATAATCGTTGTGAGTATACAAATATTTAAAATAATTTTTTCAAATACAAAGGAGATACTCAAAATGGCAAAGAAAGAAGTTAAAAAAATCGCTCTCGCTTACTCAGGCGGTCTTGACACATCCATCATCATTCCGTGGCTCAAGGAAACGTATCCCGGCTGCGAAGTTATCGCTATATCCGCTGACGTCGGTCAGGGTACAGAGCTTGACGGTCTTGAAGAAAAAGCAATAAAGACAGGCGCATCAAAGCTCTACATTGAAGATCTCAAAGAAGAATTCATCACAGATTACATCTACCCCACACTCAAAGCAGGTGCGGTATACGAAGGCGAATACCTTCTCGGTACGTCGTTTGCACGTCCCATCATCGCAAAGAGAATAGTTGAAATTGCAAAAGCTGAAGGCTGTGACTCCATCTGCCACGGCTGTACGGGTAAGGGTAACGACCAGGTTCGTTTCGAACTTACAATAAAGGCGTTCGCTCCCGAAATGAACATCATCGCTCCCTGGCGTGTATGGGATATCAAGTCCCGTGACGAGGAGATCGACTACGCTGAGGCGCACAACGTACCCCTCAAGATAAGCCGTGAAACAAACTATTCAGAGGACAAGAACCTCTGGCACTTGTCACACGAAGGTCTCGATCTTGAAAACGCCGCAAACGAACCCCAGTACAACAAGCCCGGCTTCCTTGAACT
>JAZOSS010000077.1:0-9669 GCA_045657205.1 Eubacteriales bacterium | reverse complement strand
ACATCGTATACGATACCGGACGGTGTTACAAGTATAGGTGAAGAAGCATTTTACTCCTGCACAGGTCTTACACAAATAACGATACCGGACGGTGTTACAAGTATAGGTAACTATGCATTTTCCGGCTGCTCAAGTCTTACGCAAATAACGATACCGGACAGTGTTACAAGTATAGGTAAATTTGCATTTTCCGACTGCTCAAGTCTTACGCAAATAACGATACCCGATGGTGTTACAAGTATAGGTAACTATGCATTTTACGCCTGCTCAAAGCTTCAAACGATAAATTTTACCGGCAGTGAAGAACAGTGGAATCAAATAACTAAAGGATCGGGTTGGGACACCTTCACCGGTAAAGACGTCGGCGGATATACAGTAAAATTCGGTGCATAAATAATAAAAGAGCTTCGTATGAGGCTCTTTTAATTTGCCTTCCTCCGAGAGGAGAGGTGATATAGTTGTGCTTACACAACTACGGAAGGAGCCTGCGTTACGATATCATTTTACTGAATTTTATCATTCCGCGTTCTCCCTCAGTCTCGCTTTGCTCGACAGCTCCCTCCCGGAGGGAGCCAAGTCCAAGCCTTTGCCCTATGTCCGGGATGGCTGAGGAAAAGTGCGAAGATCCCTTCGGCAAAAACCGAAGGGATCAATCATTTATGCGTTTTTAAGACGGCACTTTGCCGGCGAGTGTTTTTTTAAGGAACGACAGCGGTCTGTCGCCTTTTTTTATTTTATACGTTACCGTCGGTGTTTTGCCCGGTGTCAGCACCATTCTGTCGCGGTGGTCGGATACTATATCCACCCAATTACCGAAATTCACCATATCGGGCGTTATTATTATCTTACCGTCCTTTTGTTCTATTCTTTCCGCTCCGAGTGTTTCGCCGAGTGCCCTTATATACGATATATCGAGCAGGTTTTCAACGCTTGCGGGGAGATCTCCGAATCGGTCTAAAAGTTCATCCGCCACGTCGTCAAGGTCTGCCTCATTTTGTATATGCGATATCTTTTTATATATCTCTATACGTGTTTGCGCGCTTCTTATATAGCTTTCGGGAATAAATGCCGAATATTGAAGATCGACCGTACATTCGGTCTTTTTTTGCTGTGTTTTTCCCGTCGTTTCTTCAAGCACGGCATCATTGAGCAGTTTTATATACATATCGTAACCGACCGACTCTATATGTCCGTGCTGTTGTGAGCCGAGGATATTTCCCGCCCCTCTTATTTCAAGGTCACGCAGAGCAATTTTGAACCCCGAACCGAACTCGGTATACTCTCTTATTGCGTTAAGGCGCTTTGCGGCGACCTCCGAAAGCACGGAATTCGGCTTATACGTAAGATACGCATACGCACGGCGGGAGGAACGTCCTATTCTTCCCCTTATCTGGTGAAGCTGCGAAAGCCCCATTCTGTCTGCATTTTCTATTATAAGCGTATTTGCGTTCGGCACGTCAACGCCCGTTTCGATTATCGTCGTACAGACGAGGATATCTATATCCCCCTCTATAACGCTGTGCCAGATATCCGAAAGGTCCTCTTTATCCATTTTGCCGTGTGCTATTGCCACCGTCGCATCGGGTGCCATTTGCGACACACGGTATGCGGTACGTTCGATATTTTCGACGTTATTGTACAGATAGAACACCTGTCCGCCCCGCCTGAGCTCACGTCGTATAGCCTCCTCGATCACGGAGTCGTCGTGCTCCATAACGTACGTTTGCGGCGGCATACGGTCAACGGGCGGTTCGTCAAGCACGCTCATATCCCTGATACCGCCGAGTGCCATATTCAGCGTTCTCGGTATGGGAGTTGCCGTAAGTGTCAGCACGTCGGCATTTTCCGATATCATTTTGAGCTTTTCTTTATGAGCTACGCCGAAGCGCTGTTCCTCGTCAATTATTATAAGTCCGAGGTCCTTGAACTCCACGTCCTTTGAGATAAGTCTGTGAGTGCCGACGATGATATCTATATCGCCTCTTTTGAGCTTTCTGAGCGTATTCGCCGTTTCTTTGGCTGTTTTGAAACGGGATATGACGTCTATATTGAGTGCATAACCTCTCATTCTTGCACAGACCGTTTGATAATGCTGCATTGCAAGTATCGTAGTCGGCACGAGGATTGCAACCTGCTTGCCCTCTGCGGCGGCTTTGAATGCGGCACGGAGTGCCACCTCCGTTTTACCGAAGCCGACGTCGCCGCACAAGAGTCTGTCCATAGGATGCGGACTTTCCATATCTCTTTTGATATCCGCGGCGGCTGTGAGCTGTCCTTCCGTTTCCTCAAATTCAAACGATGCTTCAAACTGTCTTTGTAAGTCGTCGTCCTTTGCGTAGGAATATCCGCTTTTTCTCATTCGTCTTGCGTAAAGGTCGATAAGCTCCTTTGCCATTTCACGCACGGCGGCTTTTACCTTTGACTTTGCTCGTCCCCACTCGCTTCCGCCCATTTTATTGAGCTTTACCGTACCGTCGGACTGTCTTTGTCCTATGTATTTGCTGAGAACCTCAAGTCTGTCGCATGGCACGTACAAAACGGATCCGCCTTCGTATTTTATCTGCAAAAAGTCACGCGAGATACCTTCGTAGTTCGTGAGGTTCTTCATTCCCTCGTAAAGCCCTATTCCGTGGACGTCGTGAACGACGTAGTCACCGACTTCAAGGTCGGCGTGCGACATAATTTTTTCTTTTGCCGATATTTTTTTGCCTCTGTGTGCGCTTTTCGTAACGACCTTTGAGTACGCACTCTGTGCAACGTACAGGGATATACACGCAAGGCGCACGTTTTCAAGTATAAATCCCGTTCTGTTCTGTCCGTAAAGAATGACGGCTTTTCCGTAAAGCTCCTCACACGGTGCATCAAACGACGTATACTCGCACACGGGTGCTTCAATTTCGCAGTCTTCAAGAAGCTTTGCATAATTTTTTGCCACGGCTTCATTTTCGACGAGAAGTATAACTGCGTATTTGAATTTCACATAGTTTTTGACATCCTCACACAGCATATCCTGCATATTTGCATACGTCATCTGGTTTTTGGATTTAAAAACGTATTTTTCGTAGTATTTGCCCTTTGCCGTTGCAAAGAAGTCGAGCGTTACCGAGGGTGAATTTTCGATTATGTATTTATAATCATCCTTGGATATTGAAAAAGATGCGTATTTTGATGCAAGCTCCTCGCTTTCAACGATATCGCACACGGTCTGCTCGTTCATTTTTTGGGAAGATTCAAGTCTTGCGTTGACGTTTGACGGTGAATTTACGATGATCGTTTTATAAGCTCCGTCTTTTTTGAAATAATCGAAAAGTGTTGACGGCGTTTCGTAAACCGCATTTATGTATTTATCGCAAAAAAGCAGCTCACCGCCTGCATCTATTGCATCAAGCTCCGCTTCAAGAGCTTTTTTGGCACTTTCCTTTTTCGTCTTTTTAAGCTGTGCGGATGCGGCGTTTATTATTCCGTACACCGCTTTATCGGATAAAAGTATCTCACGTGCGGGAAAGACCGAAAACTCTTCTTTATTTTCTATTCTTCTTTGCGATATGACATCGAATATCCCGACGGAGTCTATTTCATCACCGAAAAGCTCCATTCTGTAAGGGTTACTGTCACCCGGAACGAACACGTCGCATATACCGCCTCTTATGGAAAACTGTGCGATGTTGTCAACGCTTTCGACTCTCGTATATCCGCAGTATATAAGATATTCCGCAAGCTCCTCAAGGGCTACTTCATCCCCGACACGGTACGTTCTTGAATTGCCCGTGAATATCTCCTCGGGGATCGTTTTCTGGCATGCGGCATCGGGCGTTGCTATAACGTAGTCAAGCGTACCTTTTACGATACCTGCAAGAGTTGAGAGTCTGTTTTGCTCGTATTCGTGAGATGAGGTTATGTTATGAAGCATAAAATCTCTCATCGGATAAATTGCACAGCAAAGGCCTGCGGAGGCAAGCTTGTTGTACGTACGCAGGCATTCTTTTTCATCGTGTTCTATTATCAGCTTCGTTTTATCGGGCAAGTCGTCGTTGAGTGCCGACAAAAACGCTGTGACGGCACCTTGGGAAAGACCTCCGACCATTACGGGCTTCGGGCGGTTTTTCGGCATTATCCTTCTGTTTTCGATAAAGCCTTTATATTCGCCCTCGTTTTTTATGAATTTCTTAATTAACTCCATTGTTTACCTTTATAATTTAAACACCTTTACAGGTTTTATTGCGCTTCCGTTTTCAAAAAGGGATACTTCGCCGAGGGCAAAAAAGCCGTCGTTATCGTAAAGACGCACGAAAGTTCCCTCGGGATAATTCGTTTTTATCTTGCTTTGGTATATTTCAGCACCGTTTTTGCAAAGGTTCAGCATAAAACCCGAAAGCTTGCAGACGGGATAGTTTGCAAACAGCTCCTCCGTCGGCATAAGTGCGTTTATTCTTTCTTCAAGCGTCATCTTTTCAAGTGCTTCAAGTGTGTAGGCTTTTTCGACCGAAAATCCTCCGCACACCGTACGGCGCAACGCTGACATACAACCGCCGCAGCCGAGAGCTTTGCCGATATCCGCACAAAGCGTTCTTATGTACGTACCCTTTGAGCAGGTGACACAAAGCTTATATTCATTATCGCTTATATATTCGCCTTTTATTTTGTCGATGTGTATTTTTCTTGACTCTCTTTCAATCTCGATCCCTTGTCTTGCAAGATCGACAAGCTTCCTGCCCCCGACCTTAAGTGCCGAATACATAGGCGGTGTTTGCATTATATCACCTTCAAACGATGAAATAACACGCAAAACGTCGTTTTTTTCGGGGATATTTTCACAAGTTGACAGTATTTCTCCGCTTGTGTCCTCCGTGTCAGTCGTAATACCGAGTTTAAGTGTCGCTTCGTACGTTTTACAGTCGTACGTAAGATATTCCGCCGCCTTCGCCGCCCTGCCTATAAGAACGACAAGTACACCGGTCGCCATTGGATCGAGCGTACCGGTGTGTCCTGTTTTTTTTGTTCCGTACAGTTTTCTCAGTTTGAATACGACGTCGTGCGAGGTCATACCCGCAGGCTTGTCGATCGGAATGATGCCCTGAAACAAGGGCTCATCCTTTTTGGTTTTTTCTGTACTCATATTTACCTTTTAATTCTTCAGTTATTTACTCCGAGGTTGAAGAACGTTCCGAGTATCTGATCGACTGCATCCCTGCTGTCGGCTGTAACTGTGATATTCGTAAGATATTCACCCGTTTTCAGCGATGCAAACGCTCTGCATACTTCATTACCGTTTACTGATGCCGTCGCAACCAGTACGGGCGTGTCCTTACCTGCAAGCGATATCGTTTCTATAACATAGGAAAAATCAACGGCACCGTCCTTTTCCATATCCGCTTTTATCATCGCACTTTGTGAATTGTACATCGTTTCAAGATCGAGAGAAAGGACCTGCACGCGTGTCAGCTTCTGGAGCTTTATTTCCGCTTTCTGTGCCGATGCGCTGTTTTCCGCATACATATCGTACAAGATATCGCTCTTTCCTTCGTTGAGCTTTGCTATCCGGTCATCCGTGTAAAACGTCCAATCATCATCAAGCGTACAGCCGATACCGATAAATTCGTTCTTGTACGTCTGCTGTGCAACGCTTCCCTGTTCAAACGAAGAATCCGTGCCGGGCGTTTCCTTCGTTCCCATATCCTCCGTGGTAACTTCACTTGGGTCCGTAACGTCACCTTCATCCTTTGAGCAGGAAGCAAACGACACTGTAAGTGCGGTTGCAAGTAAAACTATTAAAATTTTTTTCATTATTATACTTCCTTAAATCGAAATGAGGGCTTTGAGCTTTTTCTTACTTCACTAAATAGACATTACTGTAAGAACTCTCGGCAAGAGCTTTGTCAACTGTTGTAAGGCATACGGTTGCAAGATAATCGCCGCCTTTAATGAGCAATACCGACTGATACATAGATGCGCCGTTTGCCGAAGCTACATAGTCCATAACCATATGATCTACTCCGCTTATCTTGACTGTCTTTATCTTGCGGTCAAATTCCGTAAAGCCCATACTCGCATAGGTTTGATCAAGCACGTTCGCAGACTGTGTATACACCAGTTCAAGGTTCAAAAGCTTTACCTTCGCAGGAGTCATTTTTTCCAAAGTTATTATAACGTTTGTTGAATTGTCCGCATTTGCCGCATAAAAGTCATACGTTGCTTTTCCGTCTTTAACAAGCTGTTCGTAGTCAACTCCCGTAATACCGGACGTCAATTCGATGAGCTGCTTCAGTTCTTCATCGGTTGCAACAGTCAAGCTTTCATCCAAGTTAAGACCGATTCCCAAAAACTTGCTTTCGTACTTGTTGTTTTCATAAACACCTCGTTTGTAATCTGCCAAAACGGAAAGTGCATCCTCATTCGGATCAGATGCTTCCGTGTCGGGAGCCGTTGTTTCACCGCCGTCTGTTACAGCGTCCGTCACGGCATCTGTTGCAGCATCCGTTGCAGCGTCTGTTATAACGCCCGTTTCGGTGTTATCTTCATCAGATCCGACATCTTTGTTTGTGTCTGTTGCCGTTGTCGTTATTTTGTCATCGTCATCGTCGTTTGTTTTGTTGTTGCTGTCATCCTTTGAGCATGCGGTAAATGATACGAGCATAGCACATATCAATAATGCTGATAAAAATTTTTTCATAGTTGATTCTCCAATTAAATAATTATTATTTTTCCTGCGTATGAATACGCAAATTTTTCACATTCGTTCTTATCACCGCACAAAACAAGCGGTGAATTTATGTAAGGAAGCTGCTCTGAAAGCTTGTCACTTTCGCCCTTTTCAAGTCTTACAAAGCCGTAGTTATATTTTTCCGCTTGCATTTCCACGTCCTCGTAAAGATAATCGGAAACACCGACGGCTTCGGGCATATCGTTTCTGTTTACAACAGCGTACGAGCGTGTATTGCACACCGTGTTTTCAAAATCAAGTGCGGCAGGTGCCGGATATTCAAGAGGTACCTTTTCCGTACACTCTTTTATTTTTTTAATATATTCCTTATTAGTGCCGCAGCATCCGCCGAGTATGCCTATGCCGTTTTCAAGTGCTTTCGGGATAAAAGAGGCAAATTCGTCAACGGAAAGGTCAAATCCGCCGTCCTTCGGCAGTCCCGCGTTCGGCTTTGCGATAAGCTCAACGCCGAGTGCTCTTGCTATCGGTGATGCCTTTGACAAAATATCAATTATAAGGTCGGGACCGAACGAGCAGTTGAGTCCGAAGGCTTTGATACCGAGGCTTGCAAGGGTCATAAGCGACGGTATGACTTCATCCCCGCACAACGTCCTGCCGTTTTTGTCAACGGTAAGCGTTACGAACACGGGTTTGTCGGATACTTCGCGCACAGCGGTAACGAAAGCCTTCGCTTCAAGAGTCGATATGCACGTTTCCGCCGTGAAGAAATCGACGAAATGCTCCATACCCAAAACGGCTTGCTTGTATTCCTCGACGGCAAACTCAAACGTGTCGTCTCCCATAGGGTAAAACATCGCACCGCACGGGGAAACGGAGCCTCCGACGAGTCTTTCCTTTGCACATTCTCTCGTTATTTTTGCCGCAAGCTGACAAACCTCACGGGATGACAGCATAACGCCCTCCTGCTGTAACAGTCTGTCCGTTGCGCCGAAGGTGCAGGCGTATACGGCATCCGAGCCTGCATTATAATAATCTTCCTGTATTTCACGTACGGTGTCGGGATGGTCAAGCACCCAGCACTGCACGTTTACCCCTGCGGGCATACCTCTTTTTATAAGCTCCGTACCCGTTGCACCGTCAAGTATCAGGGGAAGCTTAAACGGAAAATCGTTTTTCATCTTACGCTCTCTTGTATTTCGTGCCCGTGGGCGTATCTTCGAGTATGATACCCTTGTCGGCAAGCTCTTTTCTTATGCTGTCGGCAAGTGCGTAATTCTTTGCTTTTTTAGCTTCTGCGCGTTCCGCTATCTTTGCAAGTATTTCGGAATCGTCGTCGCCCGACGCCTTTTTCTCGATACCGAGAAGCGTTGTAAGCTCACGGAGTACCCCGTAAACGTATTCCGCACTTTCACGGCTTACGCCCTGCTTGCCGTTTATAAGGAGGTTTGCATCCTTTACAAGCTCAAACACTGCAGCAATACCATCGGCTGTGTTGAGATCGTCGTCCATTGCCGTTATAAACTGTTCACGTCTTGCATCGGCTGCTGATTTTACGCTTTCGTCAAGGGATCCCGACTGTGCGTTCTTTGCGTAGAAATCAAGGCTTTCTTCGCAGTTGTGTATGCGCTCAAGTGCCGAAAGCGATGCTTCAAGCACCTCTGCCGAGTAGTTGACGGGCTTTCTGTAGTGAGCCGACAAAAGGAAGTATCTTATAACGTCGTATCCGTATTTTTCGGCAACGTCACGGACTGTGAAGAAGTTACCGAGGGATTTTGACATTTTTTCGTTATCGACGGAAATAAATCCGTTGTGCAGCCAGAAGTTTGCAAAAGTGCATCCGCACGCCGCTTCTGACTGTGCAATTTCGTTTTCGTGGTGGGGGAACGCAAGGTCCTTACCGCCGCAGTGGATATCTATCGGCTGTCCGAGGTATTTTCTTACCATAGCGGAGCATTCGATGTGCCAGCCGGGACGGCCGTTGCCCCAGGGGCTTTCCCAGGAGGGTTCGCCCGGCTTTGCCGCCTTCCAGAGAGCAAAGTCGAGAGGATCGCGCTTCTGATCGGATACGTCAATTCTTGCGCCTGCTTCAAGCTCGTCAATAGGCATATGCGAAAGCTTTCCGTAGCCTTTGAACTTCTTGGGCTGGAAATAAACGTCGCCGCACGACTCGTAAGCGTAGCCCTTTTCAATAAGCACCTTTACGATATCTATTATGCTGTCGATGTTTTCCGTAGCTCTCGGGTGAATGGTCGCCTTTTTGATACCGAGACCTTCGGCATCCGTGAAATATTCTTTTATATACTTTTCGGCAACCTCCGTTGACGTAATACCTTCTTCGTTTGCCTTTTTGATTATCTTGTCGTCAACGTCCGTAAAGTTCTGTGCAAACGTAACCTTATAGCCTCTGTATTCAAGATATCTTCTGAGCATATCGAAAACTACGAAGCAACGTGCGTTTCCGATGTGAAAAAAGTTGTATACGGTAGGGCCGCACGCGTACATTCTTACGTGGCCTTCTTCTATCGGCACAAGCTCCGACTTTTCACCTGTCATCGTGTTAAAAAGTTTCATTTTTTCTCTCCATTAAGCTTCTTTTCAAGCTCTTCTATTCTTTCGGTAAGTCTTGCAAGCTCTGCTGATACGGGATCGGGGATGTGTATCTGGTCGAGGTCCTGCTTTTCTTCCGTATTTTTCTTTGCGACTGCCTTTGCGGGGATGCCGACGGCGGTCGTGTTTTCGGGTACTTCGTGAAGCACGACGGCACCTGCGGCGATCTTTGAGTTGTTTCCCACTTTGGACGGACCGAGCACTTTAGCACCTGCCCCCACCATTACGTTATCGCCGAGGGTAGGGTGACGTGTTCCGACGTCCTTACCCGTACCGCCGAGTGTAACTCCCTGGTATATCGTGCAGTTATCGCCTATTTCAGCCGTTTCACCTATTACGACTCCGCAGCCGTGGTCGATAAACAGACCTTTTCCGATAGTTGCACCGGGGTGTATCTCAAT
>JAZOSS010000076.1:0-21351 GCA_045657205.1 Eubacteriales bacterium | reverse complement strand
CTGTGCATCGAGTGTACCGCGGATGATATGGTAACGTACACCGGGAAGGTCACGTACTCTACCGCCACGGATAAGAACTACGGAGTGTTCCTGAAGGTTATGACCGATACCGGGAATGTAAGTTGTAGCTTCCATACCGTTTGTAAGTCTTACTCTGGCGATCTTACGAAGAGCAGAGTTCGGCTTCTTCGGACCCATTGTTGTAACCTTTGTGCAAACGCCTCTCTTTTGAGGAGAGCTTTGATCTGTCGTCTTCTTTTTAAGGGAGTTATAACCTCTCTGAAGTGCAGGCACTTTGGACTTGTACTTCTTGTCATGACGACCTGTTTTAACTAACTGGTTAAAGGTTGGCATCTTGCGAAAATCCTCCTTTCTTCAAAAATAAGTTGTTTATTATACAAACACAAGCCCGAAGGGCAGTGTAAGTAACTTTACTGCATCTCTATGACACAGCACACGGCGCACGGAACTTCGATGTTACAAAACATACCGAGTTGTACCGCTGAATAATCAAGGCACATCTGCACGTTTTTTCCACCTATGCCCTCGCTGATCTTGCTCTTAACAAAATCATCCGCATCGCAAGCCATAAAGACGTACACGGCAGCGCCCTTTCTCAGAGCCTTCACCGTACTGTTTAATCCGACTTTAAGATATGACGGATCGAAATCTGCGGGACTCACCTGAATCCTCCCCTTTTCGGATAGCTGTACACAGACACATCATAATATATCATATTTTTTCAATTTTGTCAATACTTACGGCAATTAAATTATCAATTTTACCGTTTTACAATTTTATCGGCCATTGACGGTAGTTTTTATGCAATTTCAACAATGGTTATTCTTTTTTTGTTTTGAAGGAATTTTTTTTCAAAACCCCAAAAAATACAAGCCCGCCAACTACCATAGCACCGCAACAAGCGAAAACTATATACTTTATTATATCCGTACCTCCGCTTTCATCGGAAGATGAGGCATCTGTATCCGGTGTCTTTTGCGTATCGTCAAACGATATGCTTTTGGAATACAAGCGTCCTCCGTCAGCCAGCAGAACTTTGACAGCAAAAACACCGTTTCCCGTAACGTATCCGTTTTCAAATTTTACGTTTCCACTGATAGGAACAAACTCGGCTTTTTGCATAAGATCGGTCGTATTACCATTACTCAAAACGCCGCTTACCTTTATTTTACCGGACGGTTCTCTTTCACAGTTTACACTTGCTATTTCGCGTACACTATCGGAAACGACCGTCACATTTCTTGCAAAAGCACAATACAAAAACTCAGCAGTAAGCTCTTCTTTTTGATAGTAAGTCGAATTCAGATCATTGAATGCAGCTTCTATAAAATATATTTTTTCATTATTTGTAAGCGTTGACGGCAAAAGGACGTCTTTTACAAAATCAACTCCTGTCTCAAGCTTCTGTTTTGCATAAATTCCGACAGTTTCGCTTTGCGTCAACATAATGATTCTGTCCTGCATTCCATTGTCAGTTGCAGCTTTATTCACAGCTTGTGCGGTTAGCTTTCTGTCATCGGAAAGCCTTGCGTGTACCACAAGCTCTGGATACGATATTTTAACAGCCTTGAGAACGTCAGAAAGTGTCGGTATTCCTTCATTTTCCACACGCTCGTCTTTGTATTTGAGTTTATTGAGTTCGGCAAGTGATGTCGAATATATGCTGACAGTTTCCGTAAGAAGCTCCGTAGTGTCAGAGTCATAAAGCACGGCAACGCCGTCGCTCGTAATACAAACGTCTATCTGCACGATATCCGCTCCGTTTGATGCCGCTTTCAAAATAGCCGTCAGCGTATTTGCAGGAGCAACAGATGTATCACCGCCGTTTGAAATTATTGGTGAATAACCGAAAAACGCTCTGTCTGAAATCTTTTCGATGTACGTTATTATTTTATCCGCATTACCTATAATACCGTCGCATCCGGAGGAAAGACATGTATATATATCTGAATCTTTATCGTCTTCACAAAGCGCATACACGTTTACGAAAACACTTTTCAACATCCTCACATTTTTGGCAGTTGCGCTGCGCTGCGGAAGTATCACGGAATTACAGCCCGCCGCATTTGCTTTTTTGCAAAGTTCTTTTATATTCACCGTGATGGAATCTGAGCTGTCTACGATTCCTCTTATAAAATTATTTTCACCTTTTGCAATTTTTATAAATTCGGGTATTTTTGAAATGACCGTTGCATCTTTTATCTTTTTTTCTTTTATCCACTCACCGAGTGCATTTGCACATTCACCGTCGGAAACATAAAAAGCGGGAATGGTAAAGTTGCCTTTCTGTGCCATTCTTTCTTCAAGACTGCCTATGTTTTTTTCCTTGTCGTAAACATAAAGTTTTCCGTCAGAAAAATGCACGTCGTATATGCTTACAGCTTCTCTTTTTTTATCAACGGTATATTCTTTTGAATATTGATTATCAAACTGTATAACGGCAGGCATTGAAGCTATGCCGCTTTTCGGGATATAAAGCTCTTTTTCGTATACCGAAGATACCTTCGTCACTTCGTACTTTCCGTTTTTGATTTCGACATCATCAAATCGTGCCGTAACACCTTTTGCACCAAAACCGCACTCACCGGAAGCATCATACGGCAAAGCACACATCAAGGCGGGTTCTTTATTTATGCTTACGCAAGCGATCATATCGTTTACCGTAATATTCACTTCTATGATATCCGCAATCGGCAACGTCACGTCCGTGAGCTTTGAAAAGCTTCCTTCCTCAGCACAATACGAAAGAGAAGCTGTGATTTTTTCTTCATTTGTTTCAAACGTCAGCTTATGATCCGATGTATCTTTCTTACCGAAGACGGCAGCGCACCATCCGCTGTCTGAGGCGTTATCCTGCAAGGAAACAGTAAATGAAAACGAAAAATCATCTTGACATTCAAACGGAAAAAGTACACTTGTAAGCGGAGGATATTCATAATTTCCTTCCAACACGAGTTTTTCTTCACTCACATAAGCTTTGCCTTTTTTAGATATCTTCAATCCTTCGACAGAATTTTCCTCAGAAAAACTGTTTTTATAATTTCCGTTTACAGTATTTGCCGAAATAGGCAGCATTGCTGTTATGATCATCAACGCCGACACAGCGCATAATATTTTTTTAAAATTCATAATTATCCGTATTTTGCAAAAGGGACCCTGCGAAGGGCGGTATATTATACGCACACTGCACAGGGGTCCCCCCTACTTGCTTTTTAATTAAAATTCCGAAAGATCGGTATTCTGTTCAACGCCGATACTGCGGTATTTATCCATACCCGTACCTGCGGGTATGAGCTTACCGATTATGACGTTTTCTTTAAGTCCGAGCAGGTTATCGACCTTACCTCTGATAGCGGCATCCGTAAGAACCTTCGTTGTTTCCTGGAAGGATGCTGCGGAAAGGAACGATTCCGTACCCAAGGAAGCCTTTGTGATACCGAGAAGGACGGGCTCACCCGTAGCGGGACGGAGCATTTCGCCTGCGGCATTTCTTGCTGCGATCTTATCGTTTTCGTCGTTGAATTCGTTAATATCGACCTGAGCGCCGACGAGCAGCGACGTGTCGCCGGGATCTTCAACGCGAATCTTTCTCGTCATCTGTCTTGTGATAACTTCGATATGCTTATCGTTGATATCAACGGACTGGCTGCGGTAAACCTTCTGAACTTCCGTTATGATGTAATCGTAAACGGCGGAAAGTCCCTTTGTATGGAGTATATCGGCAGGAGCCATGCTACCGTCTGACATAGGCTCGCCCTTGAATACGTGGTCGCCGTTTTTAACTGTAAGCGACATAATATTCGGAATAGCGACCTGCCAGCTTTCGCCGGTTTCTTCGTTTCTGACAGTGACGTTTCTTGCACGTTTCGTTTCAACGATGGATACCGTACCGTCAAGCTCTGAAATAACTGCCGTCTTCTTCGGTCTGCGTGCTTCGAAAAGCTCTTCGACACGGGGAAGACCCTGCGTGATGTCAGATCCTGCGATACCGCCCGTATGGAACGTACGCATCGTAAGCTGTGTACCGGGTTCACCGATGGACTGCGCGGCAATGATACCGACTGCTTCACCGACGTTGACCTGCTTCGTTGTAGCAAGGTCCATACCGTAGCAGTGTGCACAAACGCCGTGACGTGCTTTACATTTAAGGACTGTACGGATCTCAACCTCCGTTATGCCTGCGGCGATTATGCGGTCGCACATTTCGTCGTTAAGCATAACGTCTTCCCCTGCGATGACCTCGCCTGTTGCGGGATCGACAACGGGATGAACGGTATATCTTCCGAAAAGTCTTTCCTTGAATTTTTCGATCGTTTCGTTACCGTTTTTGATCTCGGTAACAACAAGACCTTCCGTAGCACCGCAGTTTTCTTCATAAATGATAACTTCCTGCGATACGTCAACAAGACGTCTTGTAAGGTAACCTGAGTCAGCCGTACGGAGAGCCGTATCCGCAAGGGATTTACGTGAACCTCTCGCACCTACGAAGTAATCGAGGACGTTAAGACCTTCACGGAAGTTCGACTTGATCGGAATTTCCATCGTCTTACCGCTCGTTGCAAACATAAGTCCGCGCATACCTGCGAGCTGACGCATCTGCTTGATACTACCACGGGCACCGGAGTCACTCATCATCTTGATCGGGTTATAAAGATCAAGACAGCCCTGAAGTGCATTCGTTACTTCATTCGTCGTCTGGTTCCACGTAGCGACTACTGCATCGTATCTTTCCTCGTCCGTGATAACACCGTGATTGAAGTATTCCGTTATCTGTTCAACACGCTTTTCAGCGGCTTCGATAAGTGTTTTCTTCTGCTTCGGTATCGTCATATCGGGAACGGCAATGGAGATAGCACCTCTTGTTGAGTACTTGAAGCCCATCGCCTTTATTTTGTCAAGGACCTGTGCTGTTACGGATGCACCGTGTTTCTTTATACATCTGTCAACGATCTCACCGAGCTTGCCCTTTGTGGCAACGAACGTAACTTCGAGATCGAGGCAGTGTTCAGGATCGTTTCTGTTTACCCAGCCGAGATCCTGAGGGATATTTTCATTAAATATGAGTCGTCCGAGAGTTGCATCTATTATGCCGGTTTTGGATTCACCGTTTATCTCTCTTGTAACTCTTACTTTTATAGGTGTATGAAGTGTGATACACTTATTTTCATAAGCCATAACAGCTTCATCAAAGTTTCTGTATACGCTTCCTCTGCCAAGACAGGATTCTTCATAGAATTTCACGGTATATCTGCCGTATTTTTCATCATTATCGGAAGGAATACCGCCTATCTGTGCTTTATATGCTTCGTATTCGTCAAGTGCTTTATCACTTGCAGCAAGCGTAAGGTAATAAGAACCGAGGACCATATCCTGCGAAGGAACGGCAACGGCACGGCCGTCAACAGGCTTCAAAAGGTTGTTTGCCGAAAGCATAAGGAATCTTGCTTCAGCCTGCGCTTCAACCGAAAGCGGAACGTGTACAGGCATCTGGTCGCCGTCGAAATCGGCGTTAAATGCCGAACATACGAGCGGGTGAAGCTTTATGGCACGGCCGTCAACGAGTACAGGCTCAAACGCCTGAATGGAAAGACGGTGAAGTGTCGGCGCACGGTTAAGAAGAACGGGGTGTTCTTTTATTACGTTTTCAAGTGCATCCCATACGAAGCTTTCGACCTTATCGACCTTCTTCTTCGCATCCTTGATGTTGGACGCCTTCTGTGTTTCAACGAGGCGCTTCATAACGAAGGGCTTGAACAGTTCAAGTGCCATTTCTTTGGGAAGACCGCACTGATAGATCTTGAGTTCGGGTCCTACGACGATAACGGAACGTCCCGAATAGTCAACACGTTTACCCAAAAGGTTCTGACGGAAACGTCCCTGCTTACCTCTGAGCATTTCGGAAAGTGACTTCAAAGGTCTGTTGTTGGGACCCGTTACGGGTTTTCCGCGTCTGCCGTTGTCAATGAGCGCGTCAACCGCTTCCTGAAGCATACGCTTTTCGTTGCGGATGATTATTTCGGGAGCCATAAGCTCCATAAGCTTTTTAAGTCTGTTGTTACGGTTTATAACACGTCTGTACAGGTCGTTAAGGTCGGATGTTGCAAAACGTCCGCCGTCGAGCTGTACCATAGGACGTATTTCCGGAGGGATAACGGGAACAACGTCGAGGATCATCCATTCGGGTTTGTTGCCCGATTTTCTGAACGCTTCAACAACGTCGAGCCTTTTTATAAGTTTTACCTTTTTCTGACCCGTTGCCGTTTTGAGTTCTTCCTTTATTTCCTCGGAAAGCTTTTGAATATCGAGCTTCTGCAAAAGCTCTTTGATAGCTTCGGCACCCATACCGACCTTGAAGTCGTTTTCGTGACGCTCGTACTCCTTGCGGTATTCAGCTTCCGTAAGGGGCTGATTGAGTTTAAGTCCGGTCGAACCGGGATCTGTTACGATGTACTGACCGAAGTACAAAACCTTATCGAGAACTCTCGGTGAGATATCGAGAAGAAGTCCCATTCTTGAAGGAATTGCACGGAAGTACCAGATGTGGGAAACGGGGCAGGCAAGCTCAATGTGTCCCATTCTTTCACGGCGCACCTTCTTTGTTGTGACCTCAACGTGACACTTTTCGCATATCTTACCCTTATATCTTACTCTCTTATATCTTCCGCAAAGACATTCCCAGTCCTTTGTCGGACCAAATATCTTTTCACAGAAAAGACCGTCCTTTTCCGCTTTGAGTGTTCTGTAGTTGATCGTTTCGGGTTTGAGAACCTCACCGTACGACCAATTGCGTATCATTTCGGGAGACGCCAGACCGATCTTGATCGAATCAAATATGTTCTTATCCATATATCGTTCCCTCCTTATTCTTCATCCGAATAATCATCGGAAAACTCATCGGCAAGATCACTGAAGTCATATTCTTCGCCATCTTCACCGAAATCAAAATCATCCTCATTTTCTTCAACAAAGTTTTCTTCAAGCTCACTGTCTACCATAACTTCTTCACCGATATCGTGAGCATCGTAAGTCTGCTCCGTCGTGATATCGTCGGAAAGGGATGAAAGCTCTATTTCAAGTCCGTTTTCGTCAAGCACCTTAATGTCAAGCGCAAGTGCCTGAAGTTCTTTTACGAGGACCTTGAACGATTCGGGAATACCCGGTGTCGGGATATTCTGTCCTTTTACTATAGCCTCGTACGTCTTTACACGTCCCGTTACGTCGTCACTCTTGACAGTGAGTATTTCCTGAAGCGTGTAAGCTGCGCCGTACGCTTCAAGCGCCCAGACTTCCATTTCTCCGAAACGCTGACCGCCGAACTGAGCTTTACCGCCCAAAGGCTGCTGTGTTACCAAAGAGTAAGGACCTGTGGAACGTGCGTGGATCTTATCGTCAACGAGGTGGTGAAGCTTGAGGTAGTACATTATACCGACGGTTACGGGGTTGTCGAACGGCTCACCCGTACGTCCGTCGTAAAGTATCGTCTTACCTGTTTCGGAAAGTCCCGCTTCTTTAAGACAATCCGTGATATCTTTTTCCGTTGCACCGTCAAATACGGGCGTCATTACCTTCCAGCCGAGCTTCTTAGCGGCGATGCCGAGGTGGACTTCAAGCACCTGACCGATGTTCATACGCGAAGGAACGCCCAGCGGGTTAAGAACGATGTCAAGCGGTGTACCGTCGGGCAAGAACGGCATATCTTCGGGAGGAAGGATACGTGAAACGACACCCTTGTTACCGTGACGTCCCGCCATCTTGTCACCTACGGAGATCTTTCTCTTCTGTGCTATATAAACTCTTACGACCTTGTTTACTCCGGGGGGAAGCTCGTCGCCGTTTACACGTGAAAATACCTTTACGTCAACGACTATACCGCTTTCGCCGTGGGGCAAACGCATGGACGTATCTCTTACTTCCCTTGCTTTTTCACCGAATATTGCTCTGAGGAGTCTTTCTTCGGGTGTAAGCTCTGTTTCGCCCTTGGGCGTAACCTTACCGACGAGGATATCACCTGCACGTACTTCAGTACCCTTGCGTATGATACCGTCGGCATCAAGGTCTTTGAGAACTTCGTCGGATACGTTGGGAATCTCTCTTGTTATCTCTTCCGGTCCGAGCTTCGTATCTCTTGCTTCGTGTGAATATTCTTCAATATGAAGCGATGTATAAACGTCATCTCTTACGAGTCTTTCGTTAAGAAGTACGGCGTCCTCGTAGTTGTAACCTTCCCAAGTAAGGAAGCCGATGAGAGCGTTTTTACCGAGTGCTATCTCACCGTTGCTCGTAGCGGGACCGTCCGCAATTACCTGACCTTTTTCAACGTACTCACCCTTATTTACGATGGGACGCTGGTTTACGCACGTGCCCTGGTTGGAACGCTTGAATTTTATAAGATAGTAGGAATCTTTTCTTCCGCCGTCAGTCGAGATAACGATCTCATCAGCGGAAACTTTTTCTACAAAACCTGCTTCTTTTGCGACGATACAAACGCCGGAATCGACAGCTGCTTTGTATTCCATACCCGTACCGACGATAGGCGAATCACACGTAAGAAGCGGAACTGCCTGCTTCTGCATGTTTGAACCCATAAGTGCACGGGAGTTGTCATCGTTTTCAAGGAAGGGGATCATAGACGTTGCGACGGAAACGACCATCTTGGGCGAAACGTCAACGAAATCGACCATTTCCTTATCCATTTCGATGATCTCCGCTTTGTGACGTACAACGACGCGTTTGCGGATAAATCTTCCCTCTTCGTCGAGAGGCTCGCTTGCCTGGCCGACTACGTAATTGTCTTCGACGTCGGCTGTCATATAAACGACTTCGTCGGTAACGACGCCTGTTTCCTTATCGACCTTGCGGTAAGGAGCTTCGATAAATCCGTAGTCGTTTATTCTTGCGTATGTGGAAAGGTAGGATATAAGACCGATGTTAGGACCTTCGGGCGTTTCTATAGGACACATTCTTCCGTAGTGCGTATAGTGAACGTCACGCACTTCAAAGGAAGCTCTGTCACGTGAAAGACCGCCGGGGCCGAGAGCTGACAGACGGCGCTTGTGCGTAAGCTCTGCCAGAGGGTTTGACTGGTCCATAAACTGAGAAAGCGGCGAAGAACCGAAAAATTCTCTTATGGCAGTAACGATAGGTCTGGGGTTTATGAGTGCTTTGGGTGAAAGTGTGTCTGCATCCTGAATAGTCATTCTCTCCTTGATGATCTTGTCCATTCTGGAGAAGCCTATTCTTATCTGGTTCTGCAAAAGCTCACCGACTGAGCGCAAACGTCTGTTGCCGAGGTGGTCTATGTCGTCCGTCGTGCCTATTCCTCTGCCGAGGCAAAGCATATAGTTGATGGATGCGAAGATATCTTCTCTTGTGATGTGCTTCGGCATAAGCTCGCCTATTCTGAGCTTAGCTTCTTCCTTAACGGCATCAACGTCGCCGCCGCACTTTTCCATTATCTCAAGCAAAACGCCGAGGTTTACCTTCTCGTTTATGCCGATATCTTCAAGTGAAAAGCCGAGTGCATCCTCTGCACGGATAGTACCGTTTGAAAGGACCTTCATTTCGCCGTCGGGAACCTTAACGTATACTTCGTTTACGCCTGCGTGCTCGATAGTGTAAGCCTTTTCGCGGTCGATAAGCTCGCCTTCTTCAAACAAAAGCTCGCCCGTGATGGGGTTGATAACGCTTCTCGTTATCGTTCTGCCGATTATTCTTTCGGCAATAGCAAGCTTCTTGTTGTACTTGTATCTACCTACGTTTGCAAGGTCGTATCTCTTGGGATCGAAGAAAAGATTGTTGATGAGCAAAAGCGCGCTGTCTACGAGCGGAGGCTCACCGGGACGGAGCTTTTTATATATCTCTTTGAGAGCTTCGTCACGTATAGACGTACCGTTTTTCTTCGCTTCTTCTGCTATATTATCCTTTTCAAGAGTTGCAACGAGTCTGGGATCGTCACCGAAATAGTTTATGATCTCGGCATCGGATTCTATACCGAGTGCTCTGATAAGTATCGTGATGAACATTTTTCTGTTCTTGTCGATACGAACGTGGAAAATATCGTTTGCGTCGGTTTCATATTCAAGCCATGCGCCTCTGTACGGGATAACCGTTGACGCAAACGTCATTTTGCTTGATTTGTCGATAGCACTTTCGTAATATACGCCGGGAGAACGTACGATCTGTGATACGATTACACGTTCTGCACCGTTGATAACGAAAGTACCGTTATCTGTCATTATCGGGAAATCGCTCATATAAATGAGCTCTTCCTTTACTTCGCCTGTAGCCTTGTTGGTAAGACGAACCGTTACACGGAAGGGCGCAGCATAGTTTACGTCCCTGTCCTTACATTCCTCAACGGGGTATTTGGGTGTTTCGTCGATTGAAAAATCAATGAACTCGATGATGAGATTGCCCGAGTAGTCAGTAATGGGGGAAACGTCCCTCAATACTTCTGCCAGGCCTTCATTGATAAACCATTCGTACGATTTTTTCTGCACCTCCAAGAGATTTGGCAGTCCAAGAACTTCTTTCGTTCTTGCAAAACTCATTCTCGTGTTCTTTCCGAGCTGCTGAGGTTTGATCATTAAATCCTTCACTCCATTCGTTTTATTGAACTCCGCACACGGCGGGGAAGCTGTTATAAATAATTATCACATCGCATATTACGCGATTTTAATTTATTCGTGGGATTTTACCATATAAAATAAAATATGTCAAGGGTAAACGGATACACCTAACGATTAATTTTTATTATAAAAAATATGAACTTTCATCCTTTTGCGTGTTTTTTGAATTTAAATTTACATTTTGTATTCAAATATTTTACTTTTAAAAAACGTGATTTTGTCCCCCATTGCCTGTTTTTAACAATTTTATATCCGCATTTTTGTGCATTTTCACCATTTTTTCATATTCATAATTTATTTACACGATCACGCAAACGAACAGACAAAATCTCTCATTGCAAACACACCATTTATGTACATACATTACCGGTCGTATGTAAATATTCTTCATTATTACATATGTTTTCTTGATTTAAACACTTGAAATAATGTAAAAACTGTGATAAAATATTTCGGTTAAATCAGACTCCCCAAAAATCACAGATACTACATTTAGTAAATAATACGACTTAAAACGGAGAAAACTATGTCAAAGCACAGAAAAACTTTAAAAATCATTGTGATAGTGCTCTCTTTAGGTGTACTCTCCTCTGTAATTTGTTCTTCGCTTACTCTCACGAACTATACCGTCGGAAATGTGTACAAAGGAAGCCATTATTATAAAGCGGTAACAGATCTTGAGCTGACAGGCGACCAAAGATACGATGTTATATCAATAGCACTTTCACAGATAGGCTATCATACAGGTGACAGTGACGAGGAAATGCACGGAAAAAATATACGCGGCTGGAACGGTTTTGTTGAATACAACCGTATCTATGGCAAGGTTGACAACGACCAGGGCAACGGTGTCAGCTACGGATATTACTGGTGCGCCTGCTTTGTTTCATGGTGTATGCGTCAAGCGGGAGTTCCTACGGATATGGTTCCCACAAAATGCGCCTGCAGGCATATTCTTTCACACCTTGACAGCAAGGGCTTGTACGCAAAGGCAACATCCGGATACATTCCAACATGCGGCGACTTGATTTTTTTTCGCAGCGCAAACAGTTCAAATGTAACACATATCGGCTTTGTTCTCGGGGTCAAGAATAATATGGTATACACAGTTGAGGGCAACGCAAACGACCATGTAACAACGCGAAGCCATTCACTCAACGATACATACATTGAGGGATACGGCAAGGTCAAATATAAAACGGTACAAGGTATGTCATACAACTTTGCGCTTGCAACCACAGAGGAGCTTTACTTCCCCTATATACATTCCGAAAAAATCAATGTTTATTCACAGCCCGGCACAAAAAACAGCGTTATTTACACGATACCCGCAAACACATCGTTTGACATATATCAGATAAAAAGCTCTTGGGTGAAGGTGAACACACCCAACGGCTATGGCTGGTGCGACATCACAAATGCCTCACCCGTACTTCCAACCCCCGCCTATGCTATCAAATACTATCTTGGCGGCGGTGTCGGTGGAAATCTTGATCAGATCAGTTATGAGGGTGAAGCAATCACGCTTTGTAAAACCGCACCCGTGCGAAACGGATATACTTTCAAAGGCTGGGCGGAATCTCCGAACGGCCGAGTAAAATATCACCCCGGTGATACCTATAACGGCAAAAATGGTGACGATTTGAAAGAACTTTTTGCTGTTTGGGAAGCAAATACATACAACGTAAAATATCTCGACGGCGACGGAAACACCATACTTGAACAAACTCTCGAATACGGCAGCAAAACACCTGAAGCAACAGCTCCAACAAAGAAAAGCGACAGCACTTACCGTTACAAATTCAAAAATTGGTCGCCGATCGTTTCTCCGCTTGTTTTTGGCGATGCAGTATACACCCCCGTGTATACACAGGAAAAATTAGTACCTGATACAACAACCCCAAAGGAAACAACTGATTCACTTAAAACAGATCCTCCCGTAGCAGAACCGCCCACATCAGAAACAATACCTGTAAACGGTACTGCCTCTGTTACCACAACGGATGAAATTACTTACGAAACAACAGATCCCGATATCATCACAGGGGATATAACACAGACAACTGTTCCCGATGAAGTAACCTATGCACAAACGGAAGCTGTGACCTCCCACGTAACAGATGCTCCCCCTATAACCGACAGCACCGACACTTCAACGAACGCTGATGATAATAAAAAAAATACTACACCCTTGGCAGTAGCCGCAGCCGTATTGGTTGCAGCCGCTGTAATTACGGCAGGTGTAATATTTGCGATTAAAATAAAAAACAGTTAAAACACAACGTGGACGCTATTTATATAAATGATATGAATATATTTACTTATTTCTCATACTTTTACCGACAACAAAAACTCCGACTATAACTATGCCTACCGATAATCCGAGCATAAGACCGGAGAAAAAATCCTTGACGGGCGAACCTTCAAAATTATACGAAAGCAACTGTAAAACAAGTCCCAACATAATAAGCATCATTCCGCTTGTAACGTTCTTCTGATTTTCAAGCTCCTGTACGCGTTTAAGCATATCCATCATCTGCTCGTCGTTATGCGCGTCGTTTTTCTCTTTTGCCTCTTCTCCGTTCATAAGCTCCGCAACGGTTACACCCAATTCACCGCACAAAGCCTTCATCACCGAATAATCGGGCAAGCATTTGCCGGTTTCCCATTTTGAAACGGTTTTGTTTGACACACCGAGCTTTTCAGCAAGCTGTTCTTGTGTAAGATTTTTTTCTTTTCTTTTCTGTGCTATAAATTTTCCTGTTATAAGCTGATTCATTTTTATACACCTTTCGTCGTATTACAGTCATATTATACGGCATTTTGACGGTAAATTCTATCCCTTATCGGGAGAATTAGAGTGGAAAAGGTGAATTTATCGCTTTTCTTCAAGCTTTTTTATGCGTTCCTCCAAGGTCTTCACTTTCTTGTCAAGCTTTGTCACCGTTTCATTAATCGGAAAGATGAATATTGACAATATAAGAGCCGCACCGACTTCCATAAGGATCGGATCTCCGCTTTCAAAAAGCTTCCAACCACCGAAAAACACAACAAGATATATCACCAAAAAGCAAATAGCAAACCAGCCAAACCACCGAAGCATAGTCTTAAATTTTTCTTTCATATCAAAATACCTTCAAAGTTATTTTATTCGCTTAAACCGTATCGTATAAATACAGTATTCCAAGTACGCCCTCGCCTGCCCACACAGTTTGCAAAGCGAACTGCCACAGGCGAAAGGGCGTTTATTTTTTCCTTACGAAAATAGATATTACAACACAACCACCGAATTTTCATCGGTGGCTGCATTAAAAATCATTTGATCATATGGGTTCGCCGTTTTCGTTAAAAAGAGGCAAATATTGCAGATATCCGATATCTTCGCGTTTTGCCGCATCGCCCTCTGCAAGAATTGCAAGTTTGCCTGCGACAGTACCGCCTGCCTGCTTTACCAACGTTTCAAGCGCATACAAAGATTCACCCGTACTGATAACGTCGTCAACGATCAGGATCTTCTTACCCTTTATAAGTTCGGCATCAGCTCCGTCAAGATAGAGCGTCTGCACCTTTTCCGTCGTTATGGATTTTACATCACATTTAACGGTATTACGCATATAAAGCTTCGGCGCTTTACGTGCAAGGATATATTTATTTTGACCGCTTTGGCGTGCCATTTCGTGCGCAAGCGGTATACCCTTACTTTCCGCCGTTATCATATAATCGTACTCGGGTGCAATCTTCAGAAGAGCTTCTGCTGATCTTTCCGTAAGCTCAACGTCACCGAAAATAACAAATCCGGCAATATAAAGCTTGTCTGTAAGAGGACACAGCGGAAGCTGTCTTTTAAGTCCCGCGACCTCTATTTCATAATATTCTTTCATTTATTATATAGCTCCAAAAATGAATTTGAAGATAAAGAGCAATGCAATAACAGTAACTACGATATCATTCTTCTTGTATTTACCCGTGAAGAGTGTGATAATAACGTAGGATATAGCACCGATACCGATACCGTTTGATATAGAATACGTCAAAGGCATCATAACGAGTGTCAAAAATGCGGGAACTGCAGAGCGCATATCCTTCATATCAACAGCCGCAAAGTTCTTAAGCATAAGAACGCCGACAAATATAAGTGCGGGAGCTGTTGCACTTGACGGAATAATGCTTGCAAAGGGGCTGAGGAACAGACAAACTGCAAAGCAAGCAGCAGTTACAATGCTTGCAAGACCTGTTCTTGCACCTGCCGCAACACCCGATGCGGATTCAACAAACGTCGTACATGTGGAAGTACCGAAAAGCGAACCTGCAACAGTTGCAAGCGAGTCACACGTCATAGCCTTGTCAACGTCAACGGGGTCGCCGTTTTCATCAAGCATACCTGCTTCGGATGCCGCACCGTAAAGCGTACCGATAGTATCGAACATATCAACGATGCAGAATGTGATTATAAGAATGATAGCAGAGAATACGCCGCCTATATAGTCAGCATTGAACGCTTCTTTCCAAGCTTCACCGTTGAACACACCGCCAAGACCGATGCTTGCAAAATCCTTGAAGGACTGACCGACCTGGCTCATATCAAACGAAGGAACTGTCCACGTCATAAGATAGTATATGACAGTTGAAGCAAGAATACCGATAATAACGGCACCTTTTATTTTTTTCCACGTAAGCACGGCAATTATAAGAAGACCGAGAAGTGCAACTATCGGAGGTGCCATTTCTTTCAACGCATCAGCGCCTGTAAATCCGTCAACACCGATCTTTTTGATAACAGCGTTGAAGTTGAAGAACTGAACGAACGTGTACTCGTTATCAACAACGATAGACGCATTCTTAAAGCCGATAAGAGCAATAAACAGACCGATACCGCCGGGAATAGCCTTTTTAAGTGCATCGGGGAGTGCTTTTGCAATATACGTACGAAGTCCCGTAACGGAAAGCAAAAGGAATATAACACCCGACAAAAGGATTATAACAAGACCTGCCTGATATCCCTTTATAACGTCCGCGCCGCCAAAGAAAGCGTTAGATATAAAACACGTACAGAAGAAGGAGTTAAGACCCATACCGCACGCCTGTGCAAAAGGAAGTCTTGCGTAAAGTGCCATAAGCAACGTACCGAATATTGCAACGAGAATCGATGCAATGTAAACGGAGTTCCAGATCTGTCCCATAACAACGGGATCAGCACCAAGCCCTACCAACCAACCGTTAGCACCTTCTGCAGCAACCTGGTTGGGGTTTACAAAGATGATGTACGCCATGGCAAAAAACGTCGTTAATCCACCGATGATCTCAAGCTTGACATTGGAGCCGCGCTCTCTGATTTTGAAAAACTTGTCCATTTTTTTCACCTCAAAAAAATATTTTATATTTTCAAGCAAACACGAAAATTTACTTGATAATACCAAAAATACGGTGACATTTTATCACACAGTTTACTATTTGTCAACACTTTTCTTTAAATTACGCAACATTTATTTTTTGCGTATTTTTTTCATTTTATAAAGCTCCTCCGTTGCAAGACGTGCTTTTGTCACGGAAACGTTTTCTTTCGGGAAACAGAAATACGTAAACTCGTTGTCACCTATACTTATAACATCCCCGATCTCGTACCAGTAGTAATCGGCATACAGCGTGTGAGAAAACACGGGCGACTGCTTATAATCAAGCTTTCCGGAAGCTCCCGTAAGATGAAAACCGTCAAGTGAGTGAACAAGGCGGCCTTTTCCGATTTCATAAACGCCGTTTAGATTCACCTCAACGGATATATCGACCTCGGTATCGAGCAGATACGTGCCATCTTCAAGCTCTTTGCGGACGCACTCTCTTTGCCAGGTATACCAGTCGGGGATGTGGGGATACTCCGTTTCACCTTCCAAGGCTTTAAGCTGACCGTATTCGTCCATTTCCCACTTTTTTCCGCAAGAATGGCAGGAAATATGAATCCCCTTCCCTTCCATTTGATTTTCCGCATTGCAATGAGGGCATTTATAAAGGATCCTGTGCAAGCCGTCGGCACGGAAAGGAACGTCGACCAATATCTTATTATCTCTCTGCCACGCGAAATTATCAAAGGAAAACGCTTCATCTATCAAAGCATCAAGCTCACTTACCGATTTTTCCTTGAGTTCTTCAGCCGTGGCAATACATTTTACGTGGGCACTTACTTTAACGTCACGTATCTTGAGCATATTATACAGCGGATCACGGTGGAAAGCGCCTTGCGTTATGACCGTCACGACGGGAACGCCCAGACGTTTCAGCAAAGCACCGAGTCCGCGCGGCAATGTCGTCGTGCGTCCGTCAAACGAGTATCCTGCTTCGGGATACATAAGCACGCTCGTTTTATTTTCATAAAGCATATATTTTATATCGCGGATCAAGGAAATATCGGATACGTATTTACGTGTCGGAGTACATCCGAGTATACGCATAAGCTTACCCAAAATCCCCGACATTGCATCTACTGAGGTAACGATACCCATTCTTCTCGGATAAAAAATACCGAAAGCAAGCTTCATATCCGTAAAGCTCGAATGGTTCATAAGAATAAGACAAGGCTGTTTTCCGACAAGTTCCATACGTTCCGTGGTATAAGAAAATTTTATCTTTTTAAGAGTCGGGGCAGATACTATGCGAACGACAGTTGCGAGGAAACGGCTCGGCTTCAGAGGATTTTTGTGTTTCAAACGAGGAAGCTTCAAAACCTCATCGTACGGTAATTTACGGGTCTTGATTTTCATAATTACGCCCAATCCTGTTCTTTGAATTTTATTATCCGATTCAAATTATATCATATAAGTGAAAAAAAGTAAATAGAAGGATATCGTTTTTGCAAATTAAACCCATATTCTGAAATGTTTTATATCGGCGGCAGCAAGCCACCGCCCTACGAGTTACCGAGGTATAAATCCTTAACTATCTGCATATAAAACACAAAAAGCCCTGCTGTAGCAGAGCTTTTGTATATAGAAATAATGAATTATCTCTTGGAGTTTTAAGAACACCGTTTGATATCGTGAATATCGTGGAAATACGTGTGATATCGTGCATTTATCGTGTGATTTCGTGCGATATCGTGAACATCGTGAGTATTGTTTGATAAAGTGTTGCACCAAATTTGCACCAAAATCACACCAACATTCAACGCCTATTCAACTCGACAAATTGGAATTTGTTGTGTAGACCGGTTTACCGTTTTTTAAAAAACAAGATAAATTGGGCAACTGCATTTCCTGCACAAAGAGCTAATGTAAAGCAAGAAAGCCCTAACTGGATATCATTAGTACTGTTCACTAAACCCATCAGCGAGCAAAATACCGATATCGTAAAACAAATTGCGGCTATCAAATGAAGTCGTTTCTTTTTTGAAAACAAATCTTCCGTTTCCTTTGTCGCGGCCTGAACAGCTGGAATATCTATGTCACTTTCATAATCATCATTCAACAGATAATCTGTTGTCACATTGAACAGCTTGCTAATCTGCAATACGTTTTGTGCATCTGGGAGTGCTGTTCCGTTTTCCCAACGGCTAATTGCTTGTCGTGATACATATAATTTTTCGGCTAAATCCTCTTGTGACCAGCCGTTTTCTTTTCTTAACTTAATTATTTTTTCTGCTATATCCATAATAAAATCCTCCTGTGGTTATGGTGACTTTATTATAGCAATAATCACGTTCAAACACCACCACATCAACTTTACAAATCCGCAACAAGACTTTACATACTGTCAAATTCAAGTTTATCGATTAGTTAGATTATACCATAAAAACGGCAAAAAGTAAATATGACGGCTCCATTCTTTACAAATTGAAGTGCCATTTTTGTAGGGGGTGTGGATTAAAAACGGACGACCGATGGTCGCCCCTACAAGATATTACAAAACAAAAAAGCCCTGCAAAGCAGAGCTTTTTGTATATCGAAATAATCCCAAACGGGTAATTATCTCTTTGAGAACTGGGGAGCGCGACGTGCGGCTTTGAGACCGTACTTCTTTCTTTCCTTCATACGAGGGTCACGTGTGAGGAGTCCTGCCTTCTTAAGAAGGGGTCTGTATTCAGCGTCTGCCTGAAGCAATGCTCTTGCAACGCCGTGACGGATAGCACCTGCCTGACCGGAGATACCGCCGCCTGTAACTGTACAGATGATATCGAACTTACCTACCGTGCTCGTTACGCCGAAGGGCTGGTTTACGATAAGCTTAAGCGTTTCAAGACCGAAATATTCGTCAATGCTGCGCTTGTTTATTGTGATGTTGCCCGTACCGGGAACAAGTCTTACTCTTGCTACTGATTTTTTTCTTCTTCCTGTGCCGTAGAAATACGGCTTTGCGCTTGTATACATTATCAAAATACCTCCCTTAATTATTCAGCCAAAGCTTCGGGCTTCTGTGCTTCGTGAACGTGCTTGTCGTCTGCATAGACCTTAAGACGTGTGATCGCCTTTTCGCCTATGGAGTTGTGGGGAAGCATTCCCTTGATTGCCTTCTGCATTGCAAACTCAGGCTTTTCTGCCATGATCTTCTTGTAGCTTTCAGCCTTAAGTCCGCCAACGTAACCTGTGTGACGGTAGTAAACCTTCTGATCAAGCTTTCTGCCTGTCAAAACAGCCTTGGAAGCGTTGATAACGATTACAAAATCACCACAGTCAACGTGGGGTGTGAATTCGGGTTTGTGTTTTCCTCTTAATATTTCAGCAGCTTTAGCAGCTGTTCTTCCGAGAGGCTTACCTGCAGCGTCGATTATATACCACTTGCGGTTGAGCGTCTCTTTTTTAGCCATAAAAGTGGACATTCTTTTTTCCTCCGTATTTTTCGTTATATTCAAACAAGCCGTAGTATATCACAAAGATTTTCTCTTGTCAATAGCTTTTTTGCAAATTCATTTGATGTTTTTAATTTATCAAGGTGTTTTCTCATTTTTTCTCCGTTTTTCATCACTTTTTCTCCGTTTTTCTCAAATGTCAAAATAAATTTATTTACAATATTTCAAGTTACAAATATGTTAAAATTCTAATTTTCTATTGCAAAATTCAATACTGTGTGATATAATAACCGTCACAAGCTATGAAATAAGGCCATACCAGCCGGGGAGTCAGCGGTGCCCTGTACCCGCAATCCGCTACAGCGGGGGTGGTATTCCGAAACTGAGGGCTTCGTTTGTTTGGTCTGTGGTGCAGTTCCTGTGTTGAGAAGCGGGTCTTGCGCAATCAAAATCCGTGAACCATGTCAGGTGGGGAACCAAGCAGCATTAAGCGGAGACTTTGGTGTGTTGCAAGGGTGCCTGCTTTGAGCAGGGCTTCATTGTACGCATATAAACGGACGTTCGAGGTTTCGGTGTATGGTCTTATTTTGTAGCTTGTATTTGGTTTTAGTCTCTTGTCCGGCTAAAGACAAACAAAGGAGTGCCATTATGCAAACAATAGATCTTTCCACACAAAAGAAGAACAGAATATTTTACTTCGACCTTTTGAAAGCTTTTGCTTGTATTTCCGTTGTGTTTATCCACATCTCTACAATTGATTGGCATAGTACGCCTATAAATTCCTTAAACTGGACTTATCTCAATTTTTATAATAGTTTTTCCAGATGGGGTGTGCCGGTCTTTTTTATGATAAGTGGGGCACTTTTGCTTGGAAACACAAATAACTTGTCACTTGATAAGCTATATAAAAAAAGCATTCTTCGTTTTTGTACTGCGACCGTTTTTTGGTCAGTAACATACGCTACGCTGAATTTTCTTTTAAAAAGAAATATAAAATCTACGATAACCATATTGATCAGTGGTGAATACCATTTGTGGTTTATATTCACAATCATAACCCTATATGCACTGGCTCCGATACTGAATGAATTTGCAAAAAACGAAAAAACAGTTCGATACTCACTTATCTTACTTTTCTCATTTTCTTTCTTGTTTAGATTCTTCGATATTTTATTGGCATTTGATATTCCGCACACTCAATTTTTTATTTTACAATTTAAAAAAGCAATAGATCAATTCGGATTTTTAACGAATGCTGAATATCTCTTCTACTTTATCTTGGGATATTTTCTTCACAATACACAATTAAAACGTAAAACAGAAAAAGTATTACTGGTTTCAGGTGCATTAGCACTTGTGGTAACCTTTTTTGGCACAGAGCTCCTTTCTCTGTATTCCAATGAAGCTAAAGACGCATTTTATAAAAACAACACAATAAACGTTTTGTTTTCATCAGTTGCAATATTTATTGCCGCAAAAAAATTCGTAATACAAGAAAAAATACCGAAGCTTTTTCAAACGCTTCTTACGTTTATATCAAAACACAGCTTTGGCGTATACCTTTCTCATATTTTCATAATAAAAACATTCATTAAGTTCGGATTTACAACACAAATTTTCCATCCGATTTTATCTGTACCGTTTTTATCAGTTATCGTTTTCATCATCTCACTTACAATTTCATACATAATATCAAAGATTCCATTGCTTAAAAAATGGATAATTTGATTCGGAGTTTAAACTAAAATGTCTTACAGAGCTTTATACAGAAAATACCGTCCTGCGACGTTTGATGACGTTTACGGGCAGGAGCATATCGTTCCCATACTGAAAAATCAGATCGCCAGGGGCAAAGGATGGGAGGGTTATTTATTTTCAGCAACCAGAAGAATCTTAAAAATCCGATGTACCAAGTTTATGCCGGTATCT
>JAZOSS010000075.1:0-7741 GCA_045657205.1 Eubacteriales bacterium | reverse complement strand
ACGAGATAGAATACACGATCAAGGCACAGCGCATGGCGGAAAAAGCGTTCGAGCACATTTTGTCCTTCATAAAGGAAGGCGTTACCGAAAAGGAGCTTGCACTGGAGCTTGAGTTTTTTATGCGTAAAAACGGAGCAGATGCCGAAGCCTTCAAAACTATCTGCATAAGCGGAAAACAAACTTCAATGCCGCACGGCACCCCGAGGGACGTTCCTATTGAAAAAGGCTTTATCACGATGGATTTCGGTGCATCCTACAAGGGATATAAAAGCGATATGACAAGAACCGTATGCTTCGGGCGTGCAAGCGAAAAAATGAAGGATATCTACAATACCGTTTTAAACGCCCAGCTTTCAGCGCTTGAATATCTGAAACACAGCCGCGGCTGCTTTGAAGCCGACACCGTTGCAAGAGATATCATAAACGAAAAATATAACGGCACCTTCGGCCACAGCCTCGGTCACGGAGTCGGACTTGAAATACACGAAGCCCCCCGCCTTTCTCAGGGCGCAAAGGGTGAAATTCTGCAAAAGGGACATATCGTAACAGTCGAGCCGGGAATATATATTCCGTCGGAAATGGGCGTACGGATAGAAGATATGATAGTAGTATACGAAGATCATACCGAAAATATAACGAAATGCCCCAAAGAGCTTTTAGAAATTTGTTAATATTTTGAGTATTTTTTTAAAACATTATCGTATAATCTTGAAAATAGAGCAGATGTGATATATAATAATTCCGTATTAATATGATTATTTTTTGGAGGTACATATACTATGCTTATGGCAGGCGATTTCAGAAACGGCAAAACATTTGAACTTGACGGAAACGTAATGCAGGTAATTGAATTCCAGCACGTTAAACCCGGCAAGGGCGCAGCTTTTGTACGTACTAAGATGAAAAACGTAATTACGGGTGCCGTGATCGAAAGATCCTTCTCACCTACGGATAAATTTGAGGAAGCTATCGTTGAAAGAAAAGATATGCAGTATTCTTACAACGACGGAGATATCTACTACTTTATGGATCTTGAAACGTATGATATGCTCCCGCTCAACTCTGACAAGCTCAGCGACAACTTCAAGTTTGTTAAGGAAGAAATGATCTGTAAGATCGTTTCCTATAAGGGCAACGTATTCAGCGTTGAACCCCCTATGTTCGTTGAACTTGTTGTAACACAGACAGACCCCGGATTCAAGGGTGATACAGCTCAGGGCACAACAAAGCCCGCAACGCTTGAAACAGGCGTTTCCATCAAGGTTCCGTTGTTTATCAACGAAGGCGACGTTCTCCGTATCGACACGAGAACGGGCGAATACCTTGAAAGAGCGAAATAATTTTTAAAGAAAAGGTAATATTATGACATTAAGTGAAAAAACTGCCTATCTTAAAGGCTTGGCTGACGGTCTTAAACTTGATGAAAACAACGATTGCGCTCTCGTGATCCGTAAGATCATCGAAGTTCTTGACGACGTTGCCCTTACAGTCGGCGATCTTGAAGAAAAGACCGACACACTCGAAGCATACGCAGAGGAGCTTGACGAGGACCTCGGAGAGCTTGAAAGAGATTTCTACGAAGTAGACGACGACTGTGATTGTGATTGCGATTGCGACTGTGACTGCGACTGCGACTGCGATGACGACGACGAATACGACGAGTACGATGACGATGATTTCGACGAGTTTGACGACGATGATGATTACGAGCTTGACGACGATGACGGTATGGTCTTTGAAGTGAACTGTCCTTCGTGCGAGGAAACGATCTGTCTTCCTTCCACTATAGACCTTGCACACGTTATCTGCCCTGCATGCGGTGAGGAATTTTCCTGCATCTACGACGAGTGCGAGGATGACGAGTGCGGCTGCGGCTGTTGCCACTGCGACGACGAAGACGGCGAATAAACGTCAAAGAAATACTTTTGAAAGGCGGCAGAGTTTCAATATAACTTCTGCCGCCGTCGTTATAATATGATATATACGGTCACTTTAAATCCTTCCGTCGATTATTATATGAAGGTCGGCGGTGCGCTTACATCATCCGTACCGAATAAAATATCATCCTGCACGTTCGTCCCCGGCGGTAAGGGGATAAACGTAAGCGGCGTGCTTTGCGCCCTCGGTGAAAAGAGCATATCCGTTGCCCCCGTCGGAGGCAAGATCGGTGAATTTTACAAGTCCCTGCTTGAAAAAAGTCCTCTTGACTGTGAATTTATCGACACGGGCTGTGAAACGAGGATAAACGTAAAGGCAGGATGCAAAGACACAGTCTACGAGCTTAACGCACAGGGCGGTGAGCTTTCGGATGATGCCGTAAACGCTCTTTTTGAAAAGCTTTCATCTATCGGTGAAGGCGATACGGTGGTAATATCGGGAAGTACGCCCGTCTGCAAGCGTTGCCTTTACGGTGAGATTACATCGTACGCCGTTAAAAAAGGCGCTGCGGTCGTTGCCGATACAACGGGTGAAAATCTTTTGCAGGCTGTAAAAAACGGAGCGTTTCTCATTAAACCGAACGAAGACGAGCTGCGTGAGCTTTTTGCAGGCGATATCATCTCGTCAGCAGAAAAGCTGTGTAGTATGGGAGTTGAGCTTGTTTGTGTTTCGGCAGGTGCCGACGGTGCGTATCTTATAGGTAAAAACGTGCGTTATTTCTGCAAAGCACCGAAGATAGATGCCGAAAACACAGTAGGTGCCGGCGACAGTCTGCTTGCAGGCTTCATTTACGCATACAATAACGGAAAAATTCTTTCAGACTGTTTAAAAAGCGGTGTTGCCGCAGGCTCTTGCCGCGTATCGACACCGGCAGGCGGAGAATTTGACAAGGCACTCTACACCCGAATTTACGAAGGGCTGACCGTTTGCGAAATATGAATATGAAAAAAATAACCGTGGCTATGAGCGGAGGCGTTGACAGTGCCGCCGCGTGCGCCGTGCTTAAAGAAAAAGGCTACGATATAAAAGGGGCGACGATGCGCCTCGGTGTTGAAAACGACAGCGATATAGAAGCGGCGCAAAACGTCTGCAAAACTCTCGGTATTGATTTTGAAGTGTACGACTTCACGCACGAATTTTCACGTGACGTGATAACGCCTTTTTGCGAAAGCTACGTTTCGGATCTTACTCCGAATCCGTGTATAAATTGTAATATCAGACTGAAATTCGGTGCATTTTTGCAAAGAGCGATGGCTGACGGTGCCGACGGAATTGCAACGGGCCACTATGCAAGAATTGAAAACGGCAGACTTTTGAAGGCAAAAAACGAAGCAAAGGACCAAAGCTACGTCCTCTACGGAATAAGCAGATACGCGCTTTCCCATACGCTTTTCCCACTGGGTGATTTCAGTACGAAGGACGAGGTAAGAAAATACGTAAAGGAGCTTTGCCTTCCGTGTGCCGACCGTCCCGAATCGCAGGACATCTGCTTTATTCCCGACGGTGATTATGCCTCATACCTTTCAAAAAACGGATATTTCTGCCCTGAAGGGAATTTCGTAAACACGAAAGGCGATATACTCGGTAAGCATCTCGGGCGTCACTGCTACACGATAGGACAAAGGCGCGGACTCGGTGTTTCGGCAGGCAAAAGGATATTTGTTTTAGGTAAAAACACCGAAGAAAATACGGTAATACTCGGTGACGAGGAAGAGCTTTACAAAAAAGAAATATACTGCACGGACGTTAATTTTATCCGCGACGTACCGTGTCCGATAACCGCAGAGGTTAAGGTAAGGTATAAAAAAAGCGGAGAGCGTGCCGTAATAGAGAAGACGGAAAACGGTGTGAAATGCACGTTTTTTGAGTCTGTAAGGGCACCCGCTCCGGGACAGAGTGCCGTGTTTTATATAAACGATGAGGTAATAGGCGGAGGGATCATCCGCTGATACGGATTTCGGCACTGTGTCCGACAAAGTGCAGTATTTTATATAAATGATGAAGTAACAGGCGGATAATTATCCGCTGATACAGACTTTTTTGGTACGACAAACAAAATAAAAATTCCATAAATTCAAGGAGAAATTTTATTATGTGCGGAATAATCGGTTACACGGGAAAAAACAACGCTGTTCCCGTAATTTTACAAAGCCTTTCGGCTCTCGAATACAGAGGCTACGACTCTGCAGGTGCGGCTACCTTCTGCCGCGGCAGAATAAACCGTATAAGAAGAACGGGAAAGCTTGAAAATCTCAAAAATACGCTTAACGACGGTATTCTTGACGGCGAGTGCGGAATAGGCCACACACGCTGGGCAACGCACGGCGAGGTGTCGGAATGTAACGCTCACCCCCACCGTATGGGAAAAACAGTCATCGTTCACAACGGTATCATCGAAAACTATGCTCAACTTGAAAGCTTTGCAAGCGCAGCTTTTGAAAGCACGACGGATACAGAACGTGCGTGTGCCGTGTTCAATCATTTTTATGAAGAAACGAACGACGGTATCGAAGCTGTGAAAAAAGCTTGCGAAAAGTTCAACGGCTTTTACGCTTTTCTCGTTATGTTTGAAACGGAACCCGACGTAATTTACGCTGTTAAAAACGGCTGTCCTTTGTCTGTCGGCGAAGCGAACGAAGGCTTTGCCGCTTGCTCCGACGTTGCCGCTTGCGATTTTACGAAGTATTATAAGCTTTTCGACGGTGAAATTTCGAAAATAACGAAGCAGGGCGTTACGTTCTACGACAAGAACGGATGCGAAATTCAGAAGGAAGCACTTGCTCCCAAAACACGCTTTGCATCTCCCGATAAGTGCGGATATCCTCACTTTATGCTCAAGGAAATAGAGGAGATCCCGACGGTTCTCAAAAAGACCGTAGCGGCAAACCTCAAGGACGGACTTCCCTATTTCGAAGGCATCGACGATGAGGTGTTCAAGAATATCAATTTCCTTCGTATAGTAGGTTGCGGAACGGCATACCACGCAGGACTCGTTGCAGAGTATCTTTTGAGAAGCATTGCAGGAGTTGAAGGCGGAGTATACATCGCATCTGAGTACAGATATACAAGACAGATAATAAAAGAGGGCGAATGTGTTATATTCATATCCCAGTCGGGTGAAACTGCCGACACGCTTGCTTGCGTAAGAATGTGCAAGCAGAAGGGCGCATATACTCTCGGCGTTATAAACGTACCGTCGTCAACTGCGGCTGAGGAATGTGACGGAGTTATCTTAACACACGCAGGAAGCGAGATCGCTGTTGCAAGTACGAAGGCATACGTAACACAGCTTGCGGTTCTTTATCTCATCGTTTTGAAGACGGCTCTTGTAAAGGGTGCGCTTTCCGAAGAAGAAGTACGCCGTTTGTGCGCTGTCCTCACGTACGAAATACCCACGCTTTCACGTCTTACGGATACGGAAAAGAACAATATTTACAACATTTCCGAAAAATATGCTTCATACAGCGACTTCTTCTATATCGGACGCGGTATCGACAGCTTACTTTGCAGCGAAGCGTCGCTCAAGCTTAAAGAAATATCGTACATCCACAGTGAAGCTTACCCGTCAGGTGAGCTTAAACACGGAACTATCTCCCTTATCACGGACGGTGTCGGAGTGTTTGCCATAGCAACGGATGACGAGCTGTTTGCAAAAACGCTCGGCAACGTAGAGGAAGCATCCGCACGCGGCGGCGACGTCATCCTCCTTTGCGACAAGAACCTGAAAACGGATAAGAATTACGATATTATCCCGTGCGAAATACCCGAAAAGATATTTGCACCGTTCATCGTTGCACCGAGATTCCAGTATTTCTCGTACTGCGTAACGACGATAAAGGACCTCGATCCCGATATGCCGAGAAACCTTGCAAAATCCGTAACGGTTGAATAATTGCTTTATTACGGCTCACGAATTTTCCGTGAGCCGTTTTTTTACTCTCCACGGCGTTTTTTTATCGGGTGCAGAGGAATGATGAAAATGCCGGGCGGTCATCAATCGCCTGTTTGAAAAAATCATCGCTTATTTTTATTTTATACGCAGGGCAGAGTTTTCAAAAATCAGTCAGCCACTTGAATATTTTGTTTTGATATGATATAATATACGTATGGAAAAAACCTGCGAAAGGATGATATAAATTGAAAAATAAAAGAGAAAGCGGCGTGCTTATGAACATCGCTTCCCTTCCTTCAAAATACGGAATAGGTGTTATAGGTGAAGAAGCCGTATCGTTTGCAAAGCTTATAAAAGAGATGGGATTTTCAAAATGGCAGATACTGCCCCTCAATCCCCCCGCACTTATGGCGGCAAACAGCCCGTACTCGTCAAACGGTGCGTTTGCGGGAAATATTGCGTATATAGACCCCGTTACGCTTTTTTACGACGGTCTTGTAGATCCCGATGACGTAAGAAGATGCGAATACTACGGCTCGCCGTACAGAGTCGATTTTGAATTTGTAAACGAAAGCAAAAAACGTCTTATGAAAAAGGCGTACGCAAATATAACGGACGAATACAGAGAAAAAACGGCGGAATTCCTTTCCGACGAGGAAAACTTCAACTACGCATACTACGTAACGCTTCAGGACAAGTTCGGCGGTGCGGAGTTTGTCGAGTGGGATAAGGAATACCGAGATTACAAAACGGCACTCACTCACAAAAACGAGTATGAAGACGGAATATTTTATAACGGGTTCTGTATGTACACGTTCTTCCGCCAGTGGACGGAATTTAAAAAGACGGTAAACGATCTCGGCGTGCAGATAATCGGTGATATGCCGATATACGTCAGCCTTGACTCTGCCGACGTATGGGCACACAAGGAGCTTTTCTGTCTTAATAAAAAGACGTTCCGCCCGCAGCTCGTGGCAGGTGTTCCGCCGGATTATTTCTCCGAGGACGGTCAGCTCTGGGGCAATCCCCTTTACGATTGGAAGTCGATGGAAGAGGACGGCTTTTCCTGGTGGGTAAACAGAATAAAACGTAACCTCACACTTTACGATACGGTACGCATCGACCATTTCAGAGGAATTGCATCGTATTGGGCGATCGGCGCAAACGAAGAAACGGCAAAGAACGGAAAATGGAAAAAGGTCCCGGAATGAAGCTTTTTGATGCCGTAAACAAAAAAATAAAAGATCCTGCGATAATTGCAGAGGATCTCGGCGAGTTCGGAAAGGACGTTGAAAACCTCCTTAAAGAAACGGGTTTTGCAGGTATGCGCGTCATTCAGTTCGGCTTTGACGGCAAGGATTCATCCCATATGCCGCACAACTATCCCGAAAACTGCATAGCGTACACGGGCACTCACGACAATGATACACTTCTGGGCTGGCTTTATAGCACAGACGACGAAACGCGCCGTTACATTCTCGATTACGTTGGATTTAAACAGTCGAATTGGGGTGACGGAGGATTTTATTCACCGTCCTGCAGGGCGATAACGGAAGCCGTGTGGAGATCTCCTGCAAAGCTTTCGATAATTCCCGTTCAGGATATGTGCGGATTCGGAAGCGATACAAGACTCAACGTACCGGGTTCTGCACTCGGTAACTGGGAAGTCCGCTTCACGAAAGAGCAGATTGACAGCATCGACCGCGGATATTTCAAGCGCATCAACAGCATTTTCAAAAGAGATTAATAAAAAGGCACACTTCACTCGGAGTGTGCCTTAAAAATTTTAACTGTTATTTGCCGAAAGTTACGGTGTATTTTCCTGCATTATAGTCCCGGTTGTTGTCCTTACAGATTTTATTTATTATTTTTTATTTTCTTTTCTATGCCGTACGACGGGGATTTTTCAAG
>JAZOSS010000074.1:0-28910 GCA_045657205.1 Eubacteriales bacterium | reverse complement strand
CGCACATATCACATACGTACGTCGTGTAACCGCCCTCGTCACACGTGGGATCGGTTACCGTGCCTACGTAGTTGTGATCTTTTTTACCTATAGCTTCTTCATCTGTTTCACTGCAAGCAAAGCAGGTTCTTCGCTTTGTACCTTCCGCCGTACACGTGCTGTCGGTTACTGTCTGCCAATCGCTCCAGCTGTGTCCCGATGCGGGTGTTTCGTCTGCTTTATAATCATCACCGCACACATCACATACGTACGTCGTGTAACCACCCTCGTCACACGTGGGATCGGTTACCGTGCCTACGTAGTTGTGTTCGCAAGTGGCAGGTTCCTCCTCGCCGTCCTCATTCATATGGACGTGACCCTTTACAGTCAAGCTATGTTCACATTCGGGGAGTAAAAAATCAACTCCGTGATCGTCAAAAACAACATTGAAATCACATTTGGCATTTTCAAGAGTTACGTACGTAAAACCGAGTGTGTAATCGCCGTCAGCAAAGCTTATGCTGTCACCGCTGTGCATAACGGAATTATGTGCCCCATTTCCGTATGATACGAGCACACAACCGTCGTGCAAGCCGAGTATGTACATAAGAATACGTACGTTTTCGTACTCGTGCGTCAGCGCGCCGTTTGTAATAATAAATACCGTTTTACCGGACGGTGTTGCCTCAAGATATCTTGTCAATTCCGACAAGCTGTCCGATTCAAACAAGCTGTCTGAGCAGATGCCGTAAACACTGTATTTTTCGGTATCTTCAATTTCACCGTTCTTGTCATAATAAGACGGTGTAAGCGTTACCTTTTCCGTGTATTCAAACGTGTTGGCTACAGCGGAAAAAGGCATCGTGCCGAAAACAAATGTTAAGGCAAGTAACAAAGATAAAAATTTTTTCATAATGACTGTCTTCCTCCATATTGATATATATTTTTTTGGGGTTAATTATGCATTATAATTAAAGTTATTATAACTCTGTTTAGAAAGAAAGTCAATACAAAAAATAAAATTTACATAAATTATCATTTCCGTATACACTCATAACTAAAATTGTTATCATTTACAATTATCATCCCCAAACCTTGACAAATCTCGCGCAAAGTAATATAATATAAAGTAAAATATACATAAAGTAGGATACATTATGATTTACAACAATGTTCTTGAAGCTATCGGTCATACGCCGATGATAAGATTAAGCGATAAAATGGTTCCGTCGGACGCTGCAACAGTCCTCGTTAAATTTGAAGGACTGAACGTCGGAGGTTCAATAAAAACGAGAACCGCTTACAATATGATACTTGAAGCAGAAAAGCAAGGTATAATAAAGCCCGATACTATAATCGTTGAGCCAACAAGCGGGAATCAGGGTATAGGTCTTGCACTTGTGGGCGCTGTAAGAGGATACAAAACCGTAATTATTATGCCCGATTCGGTTAGCGAGGAAAGAAGATTGCTCGTCCGTCATTACGGAGCCGAGGTCGTTCTCGTCCACGATGCGGGAAATATAGGTGATTGCATAGACGAATGTTTAAAAACAGCCGTCAGAATGAAAGAAAACGACCCGAGAGTATTTATCCCTCAGCAGTTCGAAAACAAGGCAAACCCGATGGCGCACAGACACCATACGGCTCTTGAAATAATGGAGCAGGTTGCAGGGCCGATCCACGGCTTTGTTTCAGGAATCGGAACGGGCGGCACGATAACGGGTATCGGTGAGGTACTGAAAGCACAATATCCCGACATTGAAATTTGGGCAGTTGAACCCGAAAACGCCGCAATTCTTGCCGGCGGAACTATAGGAACTCATATTCAGATGGGAATAGGCGACGGACTGATTCCCGATGTACTCAACTGCGACATATACAAGGATATCTGCATTATCACAGATGAAGAAGCAATAAAAACAGCAAAGGATCTTGCAAGATGCGAAGGACTTATGTGCGGTATATCAAGCGGTACGAATGTTGCAGCTGCGATAAAGCTTGCAAAAAAGCTCGGTCCCGGTAAAACCGTCATAACCGTACTTCCGGATACTGCGGAAAGATATTTTTCAACACCTTTATTTGAAAACGACAATTAATACTTTTGCTGTGATGTGTTAAGGCTTGATAATAATCAAAATTACACAAGATTAAATCAACATAAATTCACGGTATATAAACCAAAACGTGCAAATATCAGCGAAATTAAAACATAGCAAATAAAATAGGTATCTTATTTGGGTAATCATTCCATCATAAGATACCTTTTTTAATTTTCAATTTATATAAGCCTGATTATCAAATGTTTTCTGATAAAAAACGGCACCCCGAAGGGTGCCGCAAAATACTTATAATAAGTTTTTAATTAGAACTGTTCGTAGCTAACGAAGTTGTCTACGTCAACACCTGCAGCAACGCCACAGTCAGCAGCGTGTGTGGGTTCAACAACAACATCGCTCGATGTAACAACATCAGCACAGTCAACTATTTCAATGCTCATTTCAGGAGCTTCATAAAACTTTTTCATTATAATAAATCCTCCTAATTTAAATTATGCGTTGTATTCGCCGGAAACACCAGCAACTTCCTTGTCACCGTATGTAAGGAATGCTGTAGCTGTGAATACTGTGCCAGCGGGAGCACCTGTAACAACAACTGCGTACTGGATTTCTGTATCTGTTTCAGCCATCTTTGTATCAGCATCAACTGTGTACTTGTATTCGCCGTCAGCTGTGGAGATAACAACACCGTATGCAGTAACATCTTCAAAGTCAGCAGCTGTCTTATCAACTGTCATAAGGAAACGAACACCAGCTTCTGTGCCGCAAGCTTCGCAAGCTGCCTTTGCCTGAGCAACAGGTGTAGCGGGAGCTGTGTATTCGGGTTCTACTTCAGCAGCAGGAACAGTTACTGTAAAGAGGGGTTCTTCGTTACCATAGTAGTAGTAGTCGTTCCAACCAAAGTATGTTGTACAACCACCTTCGGAACCGTCTTCCCAGATTTCGATAACTTCGCCGGGAGCTGCAAGAACATCAAATGTCCAAGAAAGTGTACAAACTGTCTGTACGCCGGGTGTCTGGCTTGTTTCGATGATACCACCGGAAACGCCCTGTCTTACATAGCCAAGTGCATCATCGGAATAAGCTTCGAACGGCTGGATGCAATTTTCGTCGATCTGACCTGTTGTTACGTAAGAATCTTCAATGTATGCAAGATCATCGGTATTGTAAAGGAAGTAACCAACACAGTAGTTTTCAAGAATCTTTGTGTTGTTGGATATTGTGTAAGAACCCATCGTAATTGTAAACTTTGTGTTGTCTTCATTGAAGGCATAGTCCAATGTGAAATAGTGTTCATCAACGTCGCCACCGGAAACAACATCAGACTTGATTGTAGCAGCGTTAGGGAAAATAGCGAGGCAAGAAACAGCCATAGCTATTGTCAAAACAATACTAAAAAACTTTTTCATTTTTCTTTTCTCCATTTAAATTATTAAATTAAAATTATGCAAATGTACCTACAGCCAATGCACTCTTGAAAACTGCAGCGTCTGTACTGTTAATACGGCGGTCGCCGTTAATGTTAGCAGTATAGAATTCAACCGTACCAGCTGTATAGCCGGAAAGTTTAGACTTCAATCTTGTGAGGTCCGTTCCGTTGATTCTGCCGTCACCGGTAATATCGCCGCAAACAGCAACTTTATACGTCTTTACAACGTTTCCGTCACCGTCAATAAGGTTTATTGTGTACTTACTTGACAATCTCGAAACAGTTGTTGTAACCGCACCTGCGGAAGTAACGACCTGAATGTACTTAGGATGAGCAAAGTTCGCCATAAGTGCATCATAGTTTATACCGGAGAACGACGTTGCTTTAGCGGTAATGATCATGTTAGTAGTATCTATCGTGTAGATAGAATCAGCTTTGAGTTCGATATCTGTAGGAACTACTTCAACCGTTGTATCTTCTACTTCGATAGCTTCTGTGAGGCTGAGGTTATCAGCGTAGAGTGTGTTAGCACGTGTACCGAGACCAGCAGTCTTGTACTTGGAGATAATAGCCTTATCTGTTTCTGCAAGTACTGTACCGTCAGCGCCGATTACCTGTGATGCCTTGTAGTAACCTTCGTTGTATTTACCTTCATCATAAGCAGTTGCATCAGCGTATGTGATCTTAGCAACGAGCTTATCAGCGACCAATACGAAGATAGCACCTTCGTCGTTATCAACAGCAGTAACCTTTGTAAGTGTTGTAAAGTCAACACCGGATGCTGCCAGGTCAATATCTGCAACAACTGCGCCCTTAGTTACCGTTCCGTCAACTATTTCGTATGTAAGAACAGCTATTTTGAGTGTTGTTGCGTCGTAAGGCCATACGAGAATACCCGTATCACCGGTTACTACGTAGTCAGCAATACCGTCGTTATCGTTATCGATATCGCACCAAGCCTCGTAAAGTTTACCCGAATCACCGGCGTTCTCATCAGAGAAGTTAAGGAACATACCACGTCCGTGACGGTTTACTTCATTGATAGCAAGATCAACACTGAAAGTATAGCCGCCGTACCATCTGTTGTCATGGTAATACGATGTAAACTGGTTGAATGAAACATAGTTGTTCGACGTAGCCGCATCAGTCTTAACCGTTATCGTACCGGTTGCAACCACACGAGGAGACCAAACAGCTCTGAACGTACTGCCGGGGAATGCACCTGAACCCTGAGTAAGGTCAGCACCGTCTACGAAGTTTGCACTTTCGCTAAGGTTCCAAGAAGACATTGCATCAACAACTGAGCTGAGAATATCATTAGGTACAATTTCAGTACGTTCTGCAACAACAACAGTAAGCTCATTAATAATAATCTGTTCACCGTTTACGAGTTTACAGTACATTTTAACTTTGTATGTACCCAACGCCAAATCAGCCGTAGGAACTACGATCGTATAACGCATATCGTAATCATACTGACCTGCTTCTACAACCGCATCTTCCGGTTCACTTGCGAAGGTTTCGTCGTATACGATATTGTTATCGTCGTTGAAGCTGTAGCCGAACGCTTCAATTTCCACATCGACAGAGAACCAACCGTGTGTACCGACAGCATCAGCAGCGCCGATAGCATAACGAACAGAAGAGTCATTTGTAGTAGCCGTTACGCTACCGTCACGATACGTTCTGTTGTTGTCAATTTGAAGGGTGTTGTTTCCGCGAGCCATAGCTTTCTTGGGCACTGTGGAGATGTAGGGTTCGCAGTAGTTGAACTCAACGTCAGCGAGAAGTATTTCAACGCCGTCATTTGTTACAACCTTTACCTTGAACGCCTGCATACCCAGTTTAAGAGTTATGCCTTCAAGCGGAATTCTGTAGTCAAAGCCTGACTTTGTGTTTGTGTCGGCAGGGATACCAAGGGCCGCAAACTCCTGAGTAATAGCTCCATAAACGTCTGAACGATCCGAGAAGCCGTCTTCGGGCATCTGTGTCCATACGCCATTAAGCTCATACCAAAGCTCTGCAACACCGGATACAGTATAACACCAACCTTTAATGTAGATGTCAGCTGCATCTGTGAAGAGTTCCAAGCCTTCGAGTCCCGTAGTAATACTATTTTCAGTACCGCTGCTTGCGCCGCCGTTTCCAGCAAGGAAACCTGTATCGAAGTCATAACGATACGCTTCATCTGCAGCAAACGTCGAGAGTGACAAGCCTGATACTACAAGCATTACCGACAAAAGAATTGAGATAAGCTTTTTCATTAAATTTTCCTCCTTTTTATTATTTCAGCTTATGCTATAGTCATTATAGCAAAGGGTTTTTTATTTGTCAATAGAATACAATAAAAAAAACTGAAATTTACAATTTGAATTTTGTTATTTTTAACAACTTGATGTTATATTTTAAAGATATTAACATATCACATACTTTTTTTAATGTATATTGATTATTTTTAAGTTTGCGAGCGAAACAACTATATATACAACGGTATCATTTTCTGTAGTGTGTTAATATCTTCTTTAAAACTATAATCATTGTTATTCTTTTAAAGGATTTATGTAATAAAATTCAAAGCAAATCAGTGTTTTTTAGTTTTCCTCATCCGCGTCAACAGCACGATTTTATTTCGGCAACAGAAAGAAACTGCGTTATGGTATTGTTTTGCTGAATTTTATCATAATTAACTTCCCTCGGTCTCGGAGTAGCAAAAAAACAGACGGGGGTAGTCCGTCTGTTTAACAGTATTTACTTATTTATTTTCCGAATTTGCTCTTTCAAGCCAAATGAGTCCTATATCAAAGGCATCGTACAAACCTTGTTTTTCACCCTGACGGTACATTTTTTTATCCGCCGGAGCGTTGGGATCCGTGCTTATTACCTGAACGATGACTCTGTCGGGAATGGATGTGCCATCAACTGTTTTATTCGTCAATACAATAAGGAAGAGAACATATTTATCGTCCATACTGCCGTAACAGATAGCATTTTTTTCACGCACGAGGGGTTTTCCCTTGTACATTAAATACTTTCCGTTAAGAAGTGCTTTTTCAGACATATTATTATTTCTCCTTTATTTCTTTATTTTTGCCATAAGATTATGTATTCTCGTTACGGGATTGAGCAGTTCGCTTATCGTCATATCGCGGTTGAGCGTATCAATTATGTACGCAACGTACTTACACATATTCACCTGCTGATACCAGGGACGGCTGAGAAGCTCGGGAGATCTGTAAATAAGGTTTGTTGTAAATATCTTATGTATATATCCGTCTTCGTAAGCTTTATCAAACTTTTCAAGTCCGTTGCAGAACAAACCGAATGAAACGAATACGAATATACGCTTTGCTCCCTTTTCTTTGAGCTTATATGCAATATCTATAACGGATTCACCGGATGATATCATATCGTCTACGATGATAACGTCTTTACCTGTTACGTCATTGCCGAGGAACTCATGCGCTTCGATCGGGTTTCTGCCGTCAACGATGACTGTATAATTTCTTCTTTTATAGAACATACCGAGTTCAAGACCGAGAACAGATGAATAATACATACATCTGCTCATACCGCCTTCGTCGGGAGAAATTATCATCGTGTTGCCCGCTTCAAGCGAAGCGTCGGGAATGTTTTCAACGAATGCCTTTATCATCTGATACGTAGGCTGTACGCTGTCGAAGCCGCTGAGGGGAACAGCATTCTGAACTCTCGGATCGTGTGCGTCAAACGTGATTATGTTGGATACGCCCATATTTACCATTTCCTGCAGGGCTATTGCACAGTCAAGCGACTCTCTGGAAGAGCGTTTGTGCTGTCTTCCTTCGTACAGCATGGGCATAATTACGGAAATTCTGCGAGCCTTTCCTTCTATTGCACCTATTATTCTTTTAAGATCCGAGAAATGATCGTCGGGGGACATCGGCACTTTTCTGCCGTACATCTTATATTCTACACCGTAATTGAAGCAGTCGCAGATTATATAAACGTCCTTGCCTCTTTGCGACTCGTGAAGTATCGCCTTTGCCTCACCTGTTCCGAAACGGGGACACGTAGCTTCTATTCTATAGGAATCATGCTCGTGGCCTCTCCAGTCGCACATATATTCATCGACCTGCTTTGCAAAATCTTCACAGCCGCGCATTCCTATTATTTGCAATTCTCCGTAAGGTAATTCGTTCATTTTTTTCCTGCCTTTCTTACTTTGGGTAGTAACTTTAACTTTTGATTTATTTGACTCTATTTGACGTTTTCGGCGGTGCGACAGATATATTCACATTCAATAAAATACCGCTTACCGTATCGTAACAATTTAAAACTTCAAGTGCCGTGAGGTGCTACTTTAAATAGTCGGGTAAAAATTCTTCGGAAATATTATCCGCTATATATGATTTGAAGAGATCAAGGGTAACATTTTTCGATTCATTGCTGTTACAGCCGTGCTTTGACACTTTTTCTTCCGCATAATCTTCAAGCAAGCATACGTACACATCCTGGCGGTATTTAAGATCTTCTTTCGTCGGATGATCGACGTAATTCGTTACCGTGGGTATTGCCTTTACGTTTGCTATGTACGGTTCGCCGTCGTTTGTAACGATGTCAAACGACACCATCATACCGACCATATTTCTTGCATAAAGCATTGTTGAAACAAAGTTGCCGAGTGAATAAACGCAAAGCGTTTTTCTTCCGTCTGTTTCTATCCACTCTATCGGCTGTACGACGTGCGGATGGTGTCCGATTATCGCATCGGCTCCCCATTTTGAAAGATCCTTTGCTATACCCTTCTGGGTGCTGTTGACGTCAAACTCATCCTCCTCGCCCCAGTGCATGGAAACGATAACAAAATCAGCAATTTTGTTTGCCTTTTTCAGCTGTTGTTGTGCGGTATCGCTGTTATAATACGTATATTTTGCATACTTGCTTGCTTTTTCCACATCGTCGAGATCATCACAATGATTTATGACGTCGGTGTAGGCAAGTATCGCTATTTTAAATCCGTCTTTTTCAAAAACCGCTATATCGTCTGAGTCTTTCTCGGATGTATCCGTACCGACTGTTATAACAGGCTTGTTTTTCCAATACCCGACCGTATTCAAAAGTGCCTCGTCGCCGTTATCGAGCATATGGTTGTTTGCCGTAACTATCACGTCGAAGCCTGCATCCATAACAGCATCGCCTATAGCAGGCGGTGCTATGAAACGGGGATATCCCGAGACCTTGAACGGTGAGGTGCATATCTGCGATTCCTGGTTTATCATCGCAAGGTCAGCGTTTTGTACGACTTTTTTTACTCCGTCGTACATCGGGATGAAATAGTAATCTCCGTACTTACCGTTTTCTCTTGCGGCAAGCGTTTCGGCAAACGTATACACAGCCTCATGGACGAGGTTATCACCTGCGGCTATAAAAGATATTATGCCGTCATCCTCTTTCGGAGACTCTTCTGTCGCATCGGTCGTTATTTCTGTCTTTGCTGTATCCTGCACTGCTGCTTCGGTCGTAGAAGGCGACATTACGCCGTCACTACTCAAAGCATTTTCACTTAACATAGCACATGCTGCAAAGGACACAAGCATCGAAAAACTTAATGCGCCGGTGAATACTCTCCTTACTATATTATATATATTTTTCATTATTATATATTACTCGAGGTAGTCAGTTAAAAATTCAGCTGATACCGTATCGGTTATCAAAGCGTAGCATTTTCAACCGTTACGTTATCCCCCTTCATATTGCTGCGGTTCGTTTCTGCCATATTCTCTGTAAGCTCTTCAAGCAAAATAAACTCTGCTTTTTTATAGCTTCACGACCGATAGCAAAACGTACGAGGACTTTCGGCACGACAGTATCCTGAATATCGCTTTCGGGTGCTGTTTCTTCATCTGTTTTGGGTACGGTCTGATTTTTTACTCGGTCTCAGCGGTCGTTATTTCGCCCGTTACACCGTCTGTTGTCTCAGATCCTGCCGTACAGGACGTAATCGGAATCAGTGCTGAAAGTAAAAAAAGCAAGTAAACAACAGCTTTTTGTACTTTTCACAATTACCTCATTTCATCAACAAAACCCACACACGGTTTTGCGGCGTAAAAGCCGCAAAAGCCGTGCGCAGGCATAAAAATTATCTTGCGGAAAGAACTGTCTTTTCGTAGTTCTTAACTTCGTTAAGCCAAGCTTCTCTTACGGGAACACCCTGTGTTTCGCAATAGTAATCCCAAACAGCTGCAAAAGGATATGACTTGAGTTCTTCAAGCATTGCAAGACGTGTTGTGAAGTCACCTTCAGCCTCTGCCTTGCGGAGCATATCCGTGGGTTCAAGCTTTGCGAAGAGAAGAGCCTTCTGCATATTTCTCGAACCGATCGTCCAAGCTGCGATACGGTTGATGGATGCATCGAAGAAGTCAAGACCGATATGTACTCTCTTTTCGAAGCCGCCTCTTACGATCTCCTGTGCGATAGCCTTGAGCTCGTCGTCGAATATAACAACGTGGTCACTATCCCATCTTACAGGACGGGAAACGTGGAGAAGAACGTCGTTCATATAGAGCATTGCGGAAGAGATCTTATCGGAGATAACTTCCGTGGGATGATAGTGGCCCGAGTCGAGTGTGAGCATCTTGTTGTTTGCCATAGCGTATGCCATGTAGAACTCGTGTGAACCGATCGTGCAGGATTCAGCACCGATACCGAACACTTTGCTTTCAACACCGCTGAGGTTGTATCTTGTATCTTCACCTACGAATATCTTATCGTAAGAATCCTTAAGTCTTGCTCTTGCCCCAAGTCTGTCAACGGGGATATCCTTGTAACCGTCGGGTACCCAGAAGTTTGTATAGCACATCGTGCCGAGCTCTTTACCGAAGTACTCAGCGATCTTTCTGGATGCGATACAGTGTTCTACCCAGTATGCTCTTACAGCGTCATCGGGAGATGAAAGTGTAAGACCGTCTTTCATATTGGGGTGAGAGAAGCACGTGGGGTTGAAGTCAAGGGCTATGTTGTTCTTCTTTGCGAAGTCTACCCAAGTGTCGAAGTGCTTGGGCTCGATAGCGTTTCTTTCAACCTTGCCGCCGAGGTTATCAAGATAGATAGCGTGGAGGTTAAGTCTCTTCGTACCGGGGATAAGTGTGAATATCTTTTCGATATCAGCCTTGAGTTCGTCTATCGAACGTGCACGGCCGGGGTAGTTACCCGTCGTCTGGATACCGCCTGTAAGGTCGCCGTCGGGGTTTTCAAAACCTCTTACGTCGTCACCCTGCCAGCAGTGGATGGATACGGGAATTTCTGCAACTTCTTTGATAACTTTGTCAGTATCGATGCCAAGTGCGGCGTACGCTTCTTTTGCGATTTCATAAGCTTGCTTTACGGACATTTTAATTTTCTCCTTTTAATTTATTGTTAGATGAGCTTCTTGAATCTTTCGTAAGCTTCATCAAATATTGCTGTGCTTTCAGCCTTGGGCTCGTAATGCTTTATTTCAAAGCTGTTACGGATAACGTGTCTTGCTTCAGCCATATCCTTGATGGCACCTGCGGCGATTGCCTGAACCGTTATGTTACCGATAGCGGTAGCTTCAACAGGTCCTGCGTATACCGGACGGTTGCAAGCGTCTGCACAAAGCTGACACAAGGGACCTTCCTTCGTACCGCCGCCGACGATGTTGATGAACGGTGTTTTCTTACCCTTCATATCGTCGATAGCTTCAACTGCCCATCTGTAACGGAGTGCAAGAGAATCGAATATCGTACGGATTATTTCGCCTACCGTTTCGGGAACGGGCTGGTTCGTTCTTGCGCAGTATTCCTGAATTCTCTTCGGTATGTTACCGGGAGCAACGAAGTCGGGCGCGTCGGGGTTGATAAGGCTGCGGCAGGGCGTGGATGCCATTGCCATATTGGAAAGCTCGTCGAATGTGTACTTCTTGCCTTCTCTGATCCACTGACGGCGGGATTCCTGCTCTATCCAAAGGCCCATAATATTCTTCAGGAAGCGGATAGTTCTGTTGTAGCCGCCTTCGTTTGTGAAGTCGTAAGCGTAAGAGTCGGGTGTGATGATGGGTTCTTTGATCTCAGTACCCATAAGCGACCACGTACCGCTGGATATGTAAACGAAGTCTTCGCCCTTTGCGGGAACTGCAACGACAGCACTTGCCGTATCGTGTGCGGCAACGTTTATTACGTTTGCGTTGATATCGCCAAGCTCGTCTTTAAGTGAAGGGAGGAGCGGGCCGACAACGGAGCCGGGCATCTTTATATCTGTAAACAGACGTGAAGGAATACCGAACTTATCGAAAAGTGTCTTCGACCAGTCACGTGATTTAGCATCGAGAAGCTGACCTGTGGAAGCTATCGTATATTCCGTCTGCTTTACGCCTGTCAAGAAGTAGTTAAGCAGGTCGGGGATGAACAAAAGCTTGTCTGCTGCCGCAAGAAGCTCGGGGTTATCTCTCATTTCAACGAAGAGCTGGAACAGCGTGTTGAAATTCATAAACTGAATACCGGTTATATCATAGATATCCTTTTTGGAGAATATCTTGAATGCTTCTTCCTGAGCGCCTATCGTGCGGTCATCTCTGTAATGAACGGGGTTTGTAAGAAGCTTTCCGTGCTTATCGAGCAAGCCGTAGTCAACGCCCCATGTGTCGATACCGATGCTCTTGATATCACGGTCTTCAGACAAAGCGCACTTGTTTATTGCTTGCTTTATCTCATGGAATATACGAAGTATATCCCAGTTGAACGAACCGGCAACAGTAACCGGCTCGCTTGCAAAGCGGTGGTTTTCTTCAAGAGTGAGCTTTTCACCGTCAAATTTTCCGATGATGCCTCTGCCGCTTGATGCGCCGAGGTCGATCGCCAGCATTTTTAATTGAGCCATTTTTTCTTCCGTTTCTCCGACGAGCGAATATTTGGTTTATCCGTTACTGTCCGTCGTCGGGCGGACAGTACGGTATTTATTTACAAAATAAATTCTCTGTTAAGTTTTCGTAGCTTCTTCTGAGTGAATCGAATGCGCTTATACGTACCACATCCTGCTCTGCAAAATGATATTCGACTCCGTTTTTCATAGAAGCATCAATGATCGAGGAAAAATTCATATTCCCCTCAAGCACCTCGCACTCGGCAGGCGCACCGTCGATGACTGTCATATCTCTCAGATGCGTACAAAATATTCTTTGCGCGTGCTTTGCTATGAACGATGCAGGATCCACTCCCGCCGTCTGTGCCCAGAACACGTCAAAGGTAAGCTTGAAGCTGTCCTGCGGTGTTTGCGAAAGCAGTATATCCATGCCTGTAAGGTTATCGTATTTTTCAAATTCAAATACGTGGTTGTGATATGCAAACACAAGTCCGTTTTCTCCGAGCTTTTCGGCAACGGGTGATATATCCGAGCAAAATCTCTTGAAGCCATCCGAACTTCTCGGATACTGCTTCGGCATCTGTGTTATACCAACTGCCTTCGCGCCGAACGCCTTATGTTCTTCGATTATCACATCAAGCTGCGAAAACAGCCTTTCGGGTTCTACGTGTGTCAGCACGACCTCAACTCCGCTGTCGCACGACGCTTTCTTTATAACGTCCCACGGAGCATCGGAGGCACCCGATACCTGTGCGTATTTATAGCCTATCGCGGAAATTCGCATCATCGCCGCGGCGAACTGTTCCTTCGTCTTCATATATTCTCTTGCGGTGTACAGTTGTGCGCCGAGCTTCAGCTCTTCCCTTTTTATCATCATAACTCCTTTCTCGGGTATGATCAGAAATCTCTCCATTCATCGGCAATATTTTCACAGTCTGTAACGAGTCCCGCTTCAACTGCCGCGCCGTGGATAAATGTGCATATGTCGTCGCTCTGTGTCGCTTCAATCAACTCGTATTCACATTTTTCGTTAAGCTTGTTGAGCTTCTTTACCGTTTTTTCGGCAAGCTTCATAATTTTTTCGTCATCGGGTGACTTTGATATTGTGATAAGATTGTCAATATAGTTTTCAAGGATACTGCCGCACATATCAACGTCTGCACGCGTACAGCACACATCGTCGATGTAGTCCTCATCCTCATCAGGCTCCGACATATCGTAGTCCTCCTCGGGAAGTCCGAGGTATTCAGCCATTGTGTTTACAATTTCGTCTATAGTATCGTAGTAGTTGCTTAGTGACATAATAAAAGATTGTTCCGTTTCCCGGCCGTACCGCCGTTGGGTAATTATATTATAATGTATCGTCGCACATTACATCAAGGATATTATACCAAACATATATTAAAAATGAAAGTATCAACTTGAAAGTTGGGTGTAAAAAAATAGGGGCGTTTATCTGTTGTTTTTTGTACATATTGCACAAATTATTTAAATTCCACGACTGTAACACCGCTGTCGCCCTCACCGTAGACGCCTGCGCGGAAGGACTTTATGCGTTTATCCGCTTTAAACTCCCTCGTCAGTGCCGCACGGAGTGCGCCCGTGCCTTTTCCGTGTATGACCGTTACCGTTGAAAAGCCTGCAAGCTGGGCTTCGTCGAAATACTTATCTATTGCAAACCACGCATCGTCGCCCGTATATCCTCTTACGTCGATCTCGGGCTTTATGCTCTGGCGCACGATACTGCTGTATTCCGTATTTTTCGGTGTCGCCGCCTTTTGCTTCGGTGCTTTTTTACCTTCGTTAAGTCTTAACGACTCGACCTTTACGCGAGTCGATATCATACCGACACTTACGGTGAGATTTCCGCCTTTATCGGGCAGAGTCTTGACTGTTCCTATCTTACCGAGAGTCGTTACGATAACTTCATCCCCGATCTTCAGCGGGCGCGGCAGAACGTAATTTTCGTCAACCGTTTCTTCTATTACGGGATCGTATTTATCGGAGCTGTCGCGCAGCTCCTTACGCACCGCATCTCTTGCTTGCTTTAATTTCTCGCCGAGGTCCTGTTTTTCCTTGTGCTTTTGCACCTCGGAAAGCTGAGCGAATATAAAATCACTCGATGCCTTTGCGGAATTTACCATTCCGCGTGCTTGATTTCTCGCTCTTTCAAGCTCCTTTTCGGAGTCCGAAAGCCGTCTTTCTATCTTCGCTTCGGCATCTTTTTTATACGCATCGAACTCGTCACGCATCTTCTGCGTTTCTTCTTTCAGGCGTTCCATTTCGGCACGTTCGGCATCAAGCTTCGATATAACTTCTTCAAACCGTCTGTTTTCCGCATTTACGGACTTTTTAGCACGGTTTATGATATCGTCGGAAAGTCCGAGCTTTGATGCTATCGCAAATGCGTTCGACCGCCCCGGTGTACCTATCACGAGTTTATACGTGGGTTTGAGCGTTTCAACGTCAAATTCACACGATGCGTTGCACACACCGTCCGTATCTATTGCAAACGCTTTAAGCTCCGCATAGTGTGTAGTGGATGCACAAAGTGCGCCCGTTTTCCTCACTTCTTCAAGCACGGATATGGCAAGGGCAGCTCCCTCTATCGGGTCGGTTCCCGCCCCGAGCTCATCAAACAGAACGAGGCTTCCTTCATCCACCGTATTCATAATATTCACTATGTTCGTCATATGTGCCGAAAAAGTAGACAATGACTGTTCTATACTCTGTTCGTCGCCGATGTCCGCCAGAATGTTGTCGAAAACGCACATTACACTTTTTTCATCCGCGGGAATATGAAGTCCCGCCTGGTGCATAAGTGCAAACAGTCCGAGTGTTTTAAGGCTTACCGTTTTACCGCCCGTGTTAGGTCCCGTTATGATAAGCGAATCGAACTCGCCGCCGAGTCTTATATCTATCGGCACTGCCGTATCACGGTTTAAAAGCGGATGGCGTGCCTTTTTCAAGTCAACCCGCTTTTCTTCCGAAAGAATGGGTGATGTTCCGTCGGTTTCGACCGAGAACCTGCCGCGTGCAAACACGGCGGCAAGATACGTCATATTGTAGTAGTCAAGTCTGAGTGCTTCGGAATATGCGGCGGTATCTGCCGAAAGCTCGTACAGTATTCTTTCAATTTCCGCCGCTTCCTCCTTTTCAAGAACTTTAAGCTCGTTGTTTATTTCAACGACAGCCATAGGCTCGGTAAAAAGCGTTGAGCCTGTGGAGGAAGTATCGTGTACGAGTCCCTTTATCTCGTTTCTGTATTCGCTTTTTACAGGTATAACGTATCTGCCCGAGCGGATCGTTATTATATTTTCCTGCAAATACTTGGAATATGACGGTGACGTTATATATTTTTGCAAAACGTCACGTATTCTGCTGTTTGCGCCCCTTATTTTTCTTCTTATCGTACCGAGGTTGGGGCTGGCATCATCCGATACCGTATCCTCGCTGACGATAGCTTTCGTTATTTTATCTTCAAGAAATTTATTCGGTATGAGTCTTAAAAAGACCTCGTCAAGCACCGTTTCAAAATTTCTGTCTGTTTTGAAGTAATCTATAAGCCCTCTGCAGGTGCGGAATATATTCGCTATCTCAAGCAGTTCTTTCGGTGTAAGCACCGCCCCCTTCTCTGCACGGCTGACGTGCTCTGATACGTCCCTTATGCTTCCGAACGACGGCGTACCTTTGTACGTTATCAGTCTGCGGCTGTCAGTCGTTTCCGCCTGAAGACGTGATACGTTATCACGGTCGTACGTTGCTTCAAGCTCAAGACACAGCTGTTTTGCCCCCGGCGTTTGCGCGCACGAGGCAACTTTTTCAAGTATTTTATCAAATTCGAGGGTTTTATATGCCTTCAAAAATCTTTCTTTTTGCATATTTAATTCCATCCTGCCGCCGTGCGGCACAAAAAAGTTCAGCGTACAAAGAGCTTTTTGTCAGTCTTTTACGCTTTTGTAAAAATCAAGTGCGTCGAAGCTTCTTTCAAGGTGGTGAAGCAGATATTTTTCACAAGCAGTCACAAAGCATCCGACATCCTGTTCTGCCAAAGTATATGAAAATATACGCTTCGGCTCGGCACATACTATGTATCTTATCGCCGCTATTGCAGATGCGCTCAGCGGGCATATTACCGATGCCGTACCGTTTTGAGCTTCTTTTTCTTCGTTTTGTTTTTCCTTACAGTCATCGCATATGACAGCACCGTTCATAACGTCAAGATATCCGCCGTTTGAAAATCCGCCGCCGCAGAAGGCACACCCCGATATATCGGGAGTAAAACCGCAAATGCACGCCGCCGTTATTTCAAACGATGCTTTTACAAATCTTTCGTCGTATTTTCCGCACGACAGTGCGTACAAAGTGTTCAGAAGAAGCGGCAGCAGAAGCTCGCCTTCGTCCTCCGTCACAACGTCGTCGCACACCGCGCACGCATATCCCGCAAGCGCCATAGCGGAAAGCGAACAGCGCAGATCGAAAAAGCTGTTGTAAAGCTCCGCTTCACGCAGAAAAGAAAGCTTTTCTTCTTTTCTGACGGTGAAATTCGCATAGCAGTACAGCGAGGTCGATGACATAAACTTACTGCCCGTTTTTCTTGCGCCCTTTGCCAGAACGGATATTTTTCCGTATTCCTTACATAAAACGGTTATTATTCTGTCGCTTTCTCCGCTGTTTGCACACCGTATAACGACACCCGAAAAGGAAACGAACACGGCATCATTCCTCGCGGAAGCCGAAGTTTTTGGCAGCCGCTACGCTGTCGCGCCAATTCTCCTTTACCTTTACCCAAAGGTCGATGAACACGGGCACGCCGAAGAACTTTTCCATATCTTCTCTTGCGTACGTTCCTATGCGCTTGAGCGATGCTCCGCTTTTACCGATTATGATCCCCTTGTGCGATGCTTTTTCGCAGAATATCTCCGCACGTATGCGTATCATCGAAGCTGTTTCCTTGAATTCTTCTATGACGACTGCCGTGCCGTGGGGGATCTCATCGTCAAGTGTACGGAGTATTTTTTCTCTGACTATTTCAGCCGCTATCTGTCTTTCGGGCTGGTCTGTTATCATATCGTCGGGGAAGAACCAGCGTTCCTCCGTCATATATTTTTCAGCCGCTGACAAAACGATGTCAACGCCGTCTGCTTTAAGTGCAGATATCGGAATAACGTCGGCAAAATCCATAAGTGCGGAATATTCTATTATTGCCTGTCCGACCTTTTCTTTGTTGGACGCATCGACCTTGTTTATTATCAGTATGACGGGGATGCGCTGCTTTTTAAATCTTTCAACGAGCATAAGCTCTGTTTTATCGGGGCTTTTGCCTGCTTCCGTCATAAAAAATATACAGCTTGAGCCTGTTATCGAGCCGACTGCATTTTTGACCATTATGTCACCGAGCTTCGTTTTTGCCTTATGAACACCGGGTGTATCGAGAAAAACGAACTGCGTTTCGTCTTTTGTGAGTATTCCCGTTATACGGGTTCTCGTCGTCTGCGGTTTGCTTGATACGATGGCTATTTTTTCACCAAGAAGCGTATTGAGAAGCGTCGATTTACCGACGTTTGGTTTTCCTATTATTGTTATAAATCCTGATCTTTTCATTTTTATTCCTCTATCAACCGAACATATACTCTTTTATAACTCTTTGTCTTGCAAACATCTCGTCTTCATCTTCCTGTGACGTTTCGTGATCGTAGCCGAGAAGGTGAAGCGTCGAATGTATGCACAAAAACGATATTTCCTCGCCTACGGAATGTTCAAGCTCTCTTGCCTGCTTTGCACAAACGTCAGCGCAAAGCACGATATCACCGAGGTTGAGTCTGCCCGAGGAAAGGTCGTGCGCTTCATATTCACCGTCATACATCGGGAAAGAAAGCACGTCCGTTTCCTTGTCTTTATTTCTGTGCTCACGGTTGAGCGTGCGTATCTCATCGCTTGATACGACCGACACCGATACCTCGCACGGTGCTTCAAAGTCCTCAAATATGAGTGTTGCCTCTATTGCCGCACGGATCATAAGCTTCAGATCCTTCGTAAGCGGCAGTCTGTTTTGTCTGTTTTCTATAAATATCCTTGTTTTCATAAATTCTCCGTTTATTTGAAATTGCCGTTTCTTTTTACGCGTGTGTACTTTGCCGTACTTTGCGTGTTTGCCTTTTCTTTTTCATACTTTTCGTATGCAAGTATTATTTTTTGCACGAGCTTGTGGCGTACGACGTCTTTTTCGGTGAAGCGGTGTATTGCGATATCCTCCACACCTTCAAGTATTTTTATCGCTTCTTTAAGTCCGCTTCTTGCGCCGTTCGGCAAGTCCGTCTGGGTTATATCGCCCGTAACGATCGCTTTTGAATTGAACCCCAGACGTGTCAGAAACATCTTCATCTGTTCGGGGGTGGTATTCTGTGCTTCGTCGAGTATTATAAACGAATCGTCAAGCGTACGTCCTCTCATATACGCAAGGGGTGCTATTTCGATAGTTCCTTTTTCAAGATATTTCGCATAAGCCTCAGCGCCGAGCATTTCATACATTGCATCGTACAGAGGTCTTAAGTACGGATCTATCTTATTTTGAAGATCGCCCGGCAAAAATCCGAGCTTTTCGCCCGCTTCGACGGCGGGACGAGTCAATATTATACGGTTTATCTCTTTTCTTCGCAGTGCCTTCGTCGCCATGGCAACGGCAAGAAACGTCTTTCCCGTTCCCGCAGGGCCGACGCCCATTACGACCGTGTTGTTTTTTATGGCATCGACGTATTTTTTCTGACCGACTGTTTTTGCCTTTATGGGCTTTCCGCGGGTGGTGATGCAGATACAGTCGTCGTCGAGCGTTTCAAGCTCCTTTTCGTTGCCGTCAGTTGTCATGGATATGGCGTAATCGACGTTTTGCTCGGTTATGTTATCGCTCAGACGTGAAACACGCAAAAGATATTCTATTACGTAGGCAGCTTTTTCGACCTCTGCGGCATCGCCTCTTATAACAACTGCATTTCCGCACGTTTTATCCGTATCGGTATTCGCAACCGACACACCGAAGGCTTCTTCTATACGCGATACGTTGATGTCGCACACACCGAAAAGCTTTGCCGTCTGCTCGGCGGTGTCTGTCAAAATAATTTTTTCCTGCATTTTTTACCTACCGTATTATTATTTATAATATAATAACATATTATGTTTCAAAATTCAAGTGCTTACACAAATAATAACGCACCTACGGCGCATTTACGGTGATTTTTTCCTCCTTTGCTATACTGCATATCACGTCAAGCGTACACGATATGATAACTTCATCTTCATTTTTTTCGGTTTTTACCTCACGGCTCAACACTTCACATTCACGGCTCAACTCGTTCAGTCTTTCAAGATACAGCATTTTTGCACGTCTGTGCATCTCATCATCACTTAAAACGACGTCCTCGTACACGTATTCGCGGTACGTCGTTTCGGTAACGTAAATGGGAAGCGTGACGGATGAAAAAACAGTTATTTTCCTTTTGTTTACGGTAATATCACAATTTTCGTATTCTTCCCTTGTACGCGTTGGCGTTTTGACTCCGCAAACGGAATACTCCTTTTGCGTGTACTGTCTGCCTGTATAAGCTTTTTGCTTTACGTTTTTCGGGTAGGAAACGGAAAAGCTTTTTTCAACCATAGCAAGCACGTTTCCTTTTGCCCGTACGACCTTTGTACCGCTGTTTTTCGTTTCATCAAAACCCGATATGAGAAGCTGTCCTTTTTCAACGGTCTGACCGACAAAGCAGACGGAGTCCCCCGAATGGACTTCAAGACGTACTATTTTTCCGTCATCGGAGGCTATGATATTTGAAGGGGATGTGCTGTCGTCGGGAATGGTTCCCGTCACTCTTTTTTCGCTTTCCACGTATGCTACCGTTCCTTCAAAAGTTATGGATATATAGGAAAATTCGTCAGTTTCCAGAAGCGCACGTATTTCCACGATATCCTCGTCGATTTTCGGAATATACGCGCCCGGTTCAAGTCCCGCTTCTTTCAGCAAAGCGATTATCTTTTCTTCGTTTTCTTTGTCCTGCACCTCTATATCCCATACGAACCTCGTCGAGATACAAACGCATATGATACAAAAAACAGCACCGAAAACAAGTCCAATCCTGTCTTTGCGACAAAGCAGATAAACAAGCAGTCCTTTTTCGTTTATCAGCTTACAGCCTTCAAGATATTTTTCAGCCTTTTTCAGTTTGTGCCGTGCTATAAAAAATCGTACGTTTTCACCGTCGGAGCTTACGCCGAAAAACGGAATTTTATTATCAATAAGGCTGTTGAAAACACCTGCCGAAAGCTTTTCAGGGCAGATATATTCAGCGTATCCTATCAAAAAATTGACAATACCGTTCATACTTCTCCCTTTTTAACGTACGAAAACGATTCGATAATACCGTTTACGGAAAACACGTTTTCGGATATCACGCACAGTTTAAGGTCTGCACCGTTTATGACGGCGCATTTTCCTTTATATTTTACGTCAAGCACGACGCGGTCTTTTTTATAGTCGGTTATACGCAGTTTACCTTCCATTATAACCTCGCAGTCACCGTTTATGACGACGGACGGAGGCTTTGCAAAAACGGATGTTTCTTTCATTTTATATCCCCTTTCGTTACGTATAATATTAAGCAAAGCGAAATATTATTACATCAAAGGGGTGTGAGTATGCAGAAAGCAAAGGTGCATTTTTTGAAAAGATATACCGTATGTACGGTGCTTATACTGTTCGTTTTTCTTTTTTTCATAAAAAGCAATATATGCTCGGAGGGTGCAAAAAAGGGGATCTTTCTTTGTCTTGATACCGTGATACCTGCGGTCTTTCCGTTTGCCGTTATTTGCAAGCTTCTCGTTTATTCAAACGCATTTTACGGACGTGGGATATTTTTTCTCGGTGCCGTATGCTCAAGCCCTTGCTGTGCTGCCATCGTATGCGATATGTACAAAAGCGGAAAAATAAGCAAAAAAACTGCCGAGGCGCTTTCATCTTATACAAACAACCTCACACCGACTTTCGTCACGGGTTTTGCCGGTGCTTACGCTCTTTCAAGTGCGTATAAAGGCTTTTTGATATACGTTATATGTATTTTTTCTTCGTTTCTGTACGGTCTTTTTCTGAAAAAAGATATTAAAAAGACGTACGGAGAGCTTTCGTTTTTCCCCTCTTCATTTACAAAAGCCGTAACGGAAGGGGTGAAAAGCGTTATTTTCGTATGCGGATACGTCGTATTTTTTTCGGTCATATGTGAATTTTTGTCCTTTTACGTAAGAACACCGCAAGCTGTATTTTTAATCACCTCTCTTTTTGAAATAACGGCGGGTGTAGCAAACGCGGCTATGATAAAAGGGGTGATATCCGAAAGACTGCTTTTTTCCCTGTTGGCTTTTTTCGTGTCGTTCACGGGGATATGCACCCAACTGCAGGTAATATCGCATCTTCATCGGGCATCTCTCGGCTTTATTCCGTTCATCATCGGAAAGGCGGTACAAAGTGTTCTTTCTTTTGCGATAGCTTATATCGTTTATGGGATTATTTTTGTATAAATTGTAGACATTTGAAAGAAAATGTAGTATAATTGCAAAAGAATAAAAAAAGGAAACGTGCTATGAAAGAAAAAAAAGAGATAGAAAAAATATGCGCTTACTGTGAACATTCGCGCGATACACAAAATCCCGAATATCTTGTTTGCTCAAAAAACGGCATCGTGCACGCAATGTACAAATGCCGCAAATTCGTGTACGATCCGATAAAAAGATCACCTAAAAGTCCTGCAAAAAACGCACCTTCTCTTGAATACGTAGACCTTAACTCAAACGAATAATACTTTTTTCGCCTTTCCCCTCCTCTTTGCATATACTGTAATGCGGCACAAGAAAGGAGGGATCGTTTGAACGAAAAAAGTATAATCGCCGTAAGCTCCGTCACCTACGCGATGAAAGGCGCGGACCTTCTGGCAAAAAACAAAATCAAACGTCGTATTGTAAAGCTGAAGCCCGATGAAACGAAAAGAGGCTGTACGTACGGAATTTCGGTGTCATCCGATGATACGGAGACCGCTGTACGGATACTTAAAGCGGGCGCAGTTGACTACTCGGAGATAATACGTGAATAACACGGTATATCTCGACAACGCCGCAACGTCATACCCGAAGCCTGCGTGTGTATACAAGGAGGCTGTGCGGTGTATGAAATATTACTGCGGAAACCCCGGGCGTTCATCGCACAGAATGTCGCTTTTAGCCGCAGAAAAGATCTATGAATGCAGATCGCTTTTATCCGAATTTATAAATTCAAATTCACCCGAAAAGGTCGTATTTACGCTTAACACGACCTACGCGCTCAACATAGCGATAAAGGCGGTGATAAAGCACGGTGACCACGTAATAACGGGGAACGCAGAACACAATTCCGTGCTCCGTCCGCTGTACGAACTCAAAAAAACTCACGGTATAAGCATTTCAAAGATAAACGTATTTGCAGATGGTGATGAAATAGTATCAAAAATATCGTCGCTTATAACACCGAGAACGCGTGCCGTTATTTTTTCTCACGCAGGAAACGTCATACCGTACGTTTTGCCCGTCGAAAAAATAGGTGCGCTTTGTCAAAAATTCAAGATATTTTTTATACTCGACTGCGCACAAAGTGCAGGCGTATACGATATAGATATTAAAGGCTCGTGTATTGATGCGGTGTGCCTGCCGTCACACAAAGGATTATTGGGAATACAGGGAGCAGGCGCTGTTTGTTTTTCCGATTCCGCAGTATCTTCTTTTTTAAAGACCTTCGTTGAAGGCGGTAACGGCACGTTATCATTTGATACATCAATGCCCGATTTTCTGCCTGAAAGGTTTGAAGCGGGCACGCTTCCGACACCCGCCATAGCAAGTCTTTGCGAAGGCGTAAAATACGTAAACGGTATCGGGTTAAATAATATAAGACAAATGAACAAAGCGCTTTGTTCGGAGCTTTGCGCCCGTCTTTCAAGCTTAAAAAACGTAGTTGTATATAACGGTGAAAGGCTGGGTAGTACGGTCGTTTTTAACGTATCGGGGCTTTCGTCGGAGGACGTTGCATCATCCCTTTCCGACAAAGGCATTTGCGTAAGAGGCGGCTTTCACTGCTGTCCCGACGTGCACAGATTTCTGAACACGGAAAACACGGGTGCGGTACGTGCAAGCTTCAGCGTTTTCAACACAAAAAACGACGTTGACGCCCTTTACACGGCGGTAAGATCAATTTCGGAAAATATATGACAAAAGGCAGAAACATTCATACGTTTCTGCCTTGTTTTTATAAAAACACAGACGTGCCGAAGATCGACACGTCTACATTTGTTTGTAAAAGAATTACTTGTACTTGCGCTTTCTTGCCGCCTCGGACTTTTTCTTGCGCTTTACGCTGGGCTTTTCGTAATGCTCCCTCTTACGGAGCTCCGTGAGAACTCCGGAACGTGCGCACTGTCTTTTGAATCTGCGAAGAGCGCTATCAAGCGTTTCATTCTCTTTTACTCTGACTTCTGCCATTAACAATCCCTCCCTTCGCAATCGAACATCTGCGAAATATTATATACCGAAATTGTCAAATTGTCAAGTATTTTTTTCGATTTTTTTCAGAAAATGCGACAAAAATGTGACAACGTATTATTTAACTACGATATTGAATATCTTTCCGGGCACGTATATTTCCTTAACGACCGTTTTGCCTGCAAGATTTTCGGCAATTTTTTCGTTTGCCATAACAGCCGCCATAGCCGTTTCCTTATCGCAATCCTTGGGAATTACGACAGTGCCTCTCATTTTACCGTTTATCTGAACGCCTATTTCAACCGTGCTGTCTATCGTCTTTGCTTCGTCGTATTCGGGCCATTTTGCATAAGAGCAGAAGCCTTCGCCGCCGAAGTATTCCCAAAGCTCTTCGCAAAGGTGGGGTGCAAAAGGACAAAGAAGTGTTACGTAAGTCTTTGCTTCATCCTTCGTAAGAGAACCTTTATCGGATATTTCGTTAAGCAAGCTCATCATAGCGGCAATAGCCGTGTTGAACTTCATATTGTCGATATCCTCTGTTACCTTCTTTATCGTCTTATGGAACGATACCTCAAGCTCCTTCGTTACGCCTTCTCCCTTTACCATATCGGGAAGCGATGCAACTCTTTCCAAAAATCTCTTACAGCCCTTGATGCTTGCCTGCGACCAGGGTGCGGACTTTTCAAAGTCACCTATAAACATTTCGTAAAGGCGGAGAGAGTCGGCACCGTAATCTCTTACGATATCGTCGGGATTGATTACGTTTCCTCTCGACTTTGACATCTTTTCGCCGTTTTCACCGAGTATCATACCGTGTGCCGTACGTTTCTTATAAGGCTCTTTGCAGGAAAGTACGCCGATATCATAAAGGAACTTTGCCCAGAAACGTGAGTAGAGCAAGTGGAGCGTTACGTGTTCCATACCGCCGTTGTACCAGTCAACGGGCATCCAGTAATCGAGTGCTTCTTTAGCCGCAAGTGCGTCGTTGTTCTTCGGATCGCAGTAACGCAAGAAGTACCACGACGAGCCTGCCCAGTTGGGCATCGTATCCGTTTCTCTCGTTGCGTGTCCTCCGCAGGCAGGGCACGTTGTATTTACCCAATCCGTTGCTTTTGCAAGAGGAGATTCGCCCGTGTCGGTAGGTTCGTATGCTTCAACCTCGGGAAGCGTCAAAGGAAGCTGTTCTTCGGGTATCGGCACCCATCCGCACTTTTCGCAGTATACGAGCGGTACGGGCTCGCCCCAGTATCTCTGACGGGAGAATACCCAGTCACGGAGCTTATAGTTCGTTTTCTTTTCGCCTATGCCCTTTTCCGTAAGGAATTTGATTATTGCTTCTTTCGCCTCTGCTACCTGCATACCGTCAAGGAAGCCGGAGTTTATCATCGTACCCATTTCAACGTCCGTAAATGCTTCGTTCTGAACGTCGCCGCCTGCAACGACTTCAATTATGGGAAGATCGAATTTCTTTGCAAAATCCCAGTCACGCGTATCGTGTGCGGGAACAGCCATGATCGCACCCGTGCCGTATGTAGCCAAAACGTAATCGGAAACGAATATCGGTATTTCTTTGCCGTTTACGGGATTTACCGCCTTGACACCGTCAAGCATAACGCCCGTTTTGTCCTTTACAAGCTCTGTTCTTTCAAAGTCGGATTTCTTTGCGGCATCTTCCTTATATTTAATTATTTCATCGTAGTTTTTAAGGGAAGCCTTCCACTTTTCAACGAGTGCGTGCTCGGGTGCTATAACCATATACGTTGCACCGAAAAGCGTGTCGGGGCGTGTCGTATAGACTGTTATCGTATCGCCCTCGGTCGTTGCAAATTTGACCTCGGCACCGTATGAACGGCCGATCCAGTTTATTTCCTGTGTCTTTACTCTTTCGATGAAGTCAAGGCCTTCAAGGTCGTCTATAAGTCTGTCCGCATACTCCGTTATCTTGAGCATCCACTGGCTTTTTACCTTACGTATGACCTCGGATCCGCAACGCTCGCAAACGCCGTTTACAACTTCTTCGTTCGCCAGAACCACCTTGCAGGAGGTACAGAAGTTGACGGACATTTCTTTCTTATATGCAAGACCTCTTTTGTAAAGCTGCAAGAATATCCACTGTGTCCACTTTACATAGTTGGGATCGGTCGTATCTATTTCACGTGACCAGTCAAAGGAAAGACCGAGCATTTTGAGCTGTTTTTTGAACTTTGCGACGTTTACCTCGGTTACCTTTGCGGGGTGTATCTTATTTTTGATAGCGTAGTTTTCCGTCGGAAGACCGAAAGCGTCCCAGCCCATCGGGAAAAGGACGTTATAGCCCTGCATACGCTTTTTACGCGAAACTATATCAAGTGCCGTATAAGGACGGGGATGTCCTATATGGAGGCCCTGTCCTGACGGATAGGGGAACTCGATAAGTGCGTAATATTTGGGAAGCGTGTAGTCGTTTTTCGCTTCAAAAGCGTGGCTTTCTTCCCATCTGTCCTGCCATTTTTTCTCAATACCTGTGTAATCGTACTTCATTATTTTATACCTTTCCTGCAATTATTCTTCTTTGTTTCCGTCAAGCTCGACTGCATCGCCCCAGAGCTTGTCAAGCTTATAAAATTCTCTTGCCGATTTTATAAAAACGTGAACTATAACGGATGAAAAATCAAGAACGCACCATTCACCTCTGCCCATACCGTCCGTGTGTGCCGGAGGGTTGTTGCAAAGTGTCATCTGATACTCAAGCTCGTCTGAAAGCGATTTTACCTGAGTTGTTGAATTTGCCGTACAGATAACGAAATAATCCGCTATTACCGTGCGTGAATGTACTTCAAGCAGCTTTATATCTCCGCCTTTTTTGATATCGAGTATACTCACGATCTTATCGGCTATCTTTTTGGGTTCTGCCCCTGTAAGGTCCTCGGGTACTATCTGAAGAGAATCTTCTTTTACCGTTTCGAATATATTTTCCATTATATCACCTTTCTATCTACCGTTTGTTTTTGTTCTTCAAATCCGATAAACGTAAGCGGGTGTATAAACGCACCCTTATTTTTTAAATTCCTTACTGTATTATCGTAAGCCAAAAGCACCGCTTTGTCAAGATGCTTTTCAATATTTTCGCCGTTTCGTTTGTTAAAATAGAAATCGTTGAGGGTTTTACACGCTTCGTGACGTCTTTCCGGCTCAATATAATCCGACAAAAAGACTATTTTTTCACAAAGTGTCATACCGCCGCCGCCCGTGCAGTGCTTGCTTATCATACCGCACACGTCGTCATCGACCATCAAAGGCAGTTTTTCCTTTGCGTACGGTGCGCCCGTTATCTGATGAAGTACGCTCGGGGATTTAAGCTCGTTTTCCGTAAGCTCAATACCGTATTTTTGACAGAGTGCTATATGCTCCTCGGTCGTTTTTTCCTTCGTTATATCGTGAAGAAATGCGGCTGTGACGGTTTTTTTCGTATCACTTTCAGAAAGCTTCATCTCACGGCATATACGGTACGCTGTTTTTGCAACGGATACGACGTGTGAAAGCCTTTTTTCCGTAAGCTCGTCCTTTACCGCACCGTAAAGTGCGTTTATATAATCAAGTTCTGTAAAGTCCGTTTTTGTACACATAGTCAAGCACTTCCTTCGTAAGACTTTCCGATACGTCGAGTCCGTCCTTTATTCCCTGTCTTATTTCCGTTGACGACATAGGATAGGGGGAAAACTTCGGTGTCATTATACGTGCGCCGAAGCGTTCTTTATATTCTTTCTTTTTATTTTGTATTTTCTCATAAAGCTCCGTGCCGTATTCTCTCGGAAAGCACACGACAGTGCAAAGAGAAAATATGACCTCTGGCTCTTTCCAGGTATCAAGGCTTAAAAACATATCGTCACCGACAAGCAAAAACAGCTCGTTTTCGTCATTTTTGAAGTGGCGGAGCGTATCTTTCGTATAGCTTATACCTTTTTTTTCTATCTCGTAATCGCTGACCGTTGCTTTTTTTATTTTTCCGAATGCAAGCTTTGCCATTTCATATCGCAGATTCGGATCGTCGTCGTCACGCACCTGCTTGTGCGGAGGCGACCAGGTGACCGTCACCAGAAGCTCGTCAAGTCTTGCACACTTTATAAAATGCCTTGCCGCTTTGATATGTCCGATATGCGGAGGAGCAAACGTACCGCCGTATATCCCTACTCTTTTTTTCGTCATTTCGGCAGAATTATACGTGTTTCACGGCGTTTTTTATCCTGTGTTTCACGGTATATGACAAACTTTCCGCCAAGCACGGAAACACCGTCGGCACCCGTCTTTTCGCACACGATATCGCACGCTTCCCTTGCTGTATAAAGGGAATTTTCAAGAACGTGGATCTTGACGAGCTCGTGAGCTGTAAGCGCATCGGATATCTGCTTTATCATATTTTCACCGATATCGTTTTTGCCTATCTGGAATATGGGGGCTAAAGGCTGTGCCTTTGCTCTTAAAAATGCTCTTTGCTTTGAATTTAACATAATTTCTCCAACCTTTCGGCAAGTGCTTCGATAGCTCTTGCTCTGTGGCTTATTTTATTTTTATCTTCCTTACTTATTTCAGAAAACGTCTTGCCGTACGGCGGATAGTAGAAAACGGGATCGTAGCCGAAGCCGCCGTCACCGCTTCTTTCCTCCGTTATTATCCCCAGGACCTCACCTTTTACACAAAAGCTATCCCCGTTCGGAAACGTACAGCACATAGTGCAAACGAACTTTGCCGTTCTTTTTTCGTACGGTGTATCCTTTAATTTTTCAAGTATTTTGTTGATGTTATCCTCATCATCTCCGCCCGAATATCTTGCAGAGTATATACCCGGCTCGCCGTTCAACGCATCAACGCACAGCCCCGAATCGTCGGCAATGCCGATATATCCGAGTCTTGCGGGGTCTGACGCTTTTATTTTTGCGTTTTCTTCAAACGTTTTTCCGTCCTCGATTATCTCATCCGTATAGCCTATATCGGCTAACGAAAGTATTTTTACGTTCGGGAGCTTTGAGGAAAGGATCGCCTCAAGCTCCGCTATTTTCTTTTTGTTG